>CAYOIG010000590.1:0-7547 GCA_964403915.1 uncultured Myxococcaceae bacterium | reverse complement strand
TCGACTCGATCTTCTCTCCGATCCGGCGCGTCAACTACACGGTGACTCCGGCGCGCGTCGGGCGAGACACGGACTTCGACCGGCTGAATCTGGAGGTCTGGACCGACGGTGCGGTGATGCCGCGTGACGCAGTGGCCTATGCGGCCAAGATCCTCAAGGAGCAGCTCTCGATCTTCATCAACTTCGAGGAGCGGGCTGAGGCGCTGACCCCTGCCGCAGAAGAGCTGACGCCGACGAATCCGAACCTGTACAAGTCCGTGGACGAGCTCGAGCTGTCGGTGCGCTCGGCGAACTGCCTGCAGAACGCCAACATCCGCTACATCGGCGAGCTGGTCCAGAAGAGCGAGTCCGAAATGCTGAAGACGAAGAATTTCGGACGCAAGTCGCTGAACGAGATCAAGGAAGTGCTGCAGTCGATGGGCCTTTCGCTCGGCATGAAGCTCGAAGGCTTCCCGACCCGCAAGGACCTCGAAAAGTTCAAGGAGCGCGAGGCCTAGGCCATGCGACATCGGAACTACGGTGGAAAGCTGGGACGCACGAGCGCTCATCGGAAGGCGCTGCTGCGCAACCTGGTGACGGCGCTGCCCGACCACGAGCGCATCGAGACGACCGACGCGAAGGCGCGGGAGCTCAAGCGCGTGGCCGATCGCATGATCACCCTCGGCAAGCGAGGAGACCTGCACGCGCGGAGGCAGGCGCTGACGGTGATCCGAAGCCGCGAGGTGACCGGCAAAGTCTTCGGCGATCTGGCCGAGCGCTTCCGGAGCCGGCCCGGGGGGTATACCCGCGTGCTCAAGGTCCGCACGCGCGTCGGCGACGCTGCGCCGCTCTCGATCGTGGAGCTGGTGGGCGGCAAGGCGACCGACGCGAAGATCGAAAAGGGCGCAAAGGAAGGGGCGCGGGCCAGGCGGGCGCCGAAGGAGTCCGGCGCGAAGACGGATGCCAAGGCCGGCCGAGCTTCCCGCAAGAAGGCCGCAGCCGAGACGCGTTAGGCCGTGCGCTCGTCGCTCGGCATGGTTCTGGTCGCGGTCTTCCTGGCCGTAGGCGCCGCCTTCGTGCTCGTGTCCCGGGATGCGACGCCACCGCCGCTCGCGGCGGGCCAGGCGGCGGCAGAATTCGCCCTTCCGAGGCTCGGCGAGGACGCCCTCGTCCGGCTTTCGGAGCTGCGCGGCAAGGTCGTGCTGCTGAGCTTCTGGGCCACGTGGTGCAAGCCCTGCGAGGAGGAGATGCCCTCCATGGAGCGGCTGCACCGCCGGTTCGAGGGGCAGCCGTTCGCGCTGCTCGCTGTTTCGGTCGATGGCGATGCAGCGGAGGTGGCGAGCTTTCGAGACCGGCTCGGCCTCACGCTGCCGATCCTGCTCGACCCGGAGAAGAAGACGGCCGGCGCCTACCAGGCCTTCCGCTTCCCGGAGACGGTGCTGATCGACGCGAAGGGCGAGATTGCAGGCCGGTTCGTCGGCCCGCGTGACTGGGATTCCACGACCTATGTCGAGAAGATCCAGTCGCTGATCTCGCGGGCGCAGGGCAGGTAGCGGCGCTCACGGATCTGGTATGCTGGTGCCACGCCTTCGCGACCGGGGGGAACGTGAGGCGTCTCTGGCTCGTGCCGCTCGTGGTAGTGCTCGCACTCGGCTACGCGCTCTTCGACGCGCGGTCGGGAGTGGGACAGGTTCGCCGGCTGCAGGCGGAGCTCGCGGCTGCCGAGACCCGGATCGAGGCGCTGCGGGCGAGAAACGAGTCGCTGCGTGCAGAGGCGGCGGCGTTGCGCGCCGATCCGTTCGCGCGCGAGCGTGCCATGCGAGAGGGTCTCGGACTCGCGCGGCCCGGCGAAATCCTCGTGCGGATCCCGCGTGAAGATGACGAAAGTCCGCGGATTCCTTGACGCTCCGCGGCGTGCGGGCGAGACTCGGGCCCCATGAAGGAGCGCCTCTCCGCCTCATTGCGCGCGATGCTGAAGCACGAGCTGGAGGCTGCGGGCGATGCCGGTACGCTGCCGCCCTTCAGCCTCGACGTGCCGCGCCAGCCTGAGCACGGCGACTTCTCCACCAACGCTTCCCTGGTGCTCGCCAAGCGGCTGGGGCGGTCGCCCCGCGAGCTGGCAGCATCCCTCGCCCGCGGCCTCGCAGAGGAGAAGGAGTTCGTCACGCGTGTGGAGGTCGCGGGTCCGGGATTCGTGAACGTGTGGCTGGCGGGCGAGCGGTGGCACGACCTGCTGCGCGAGATCCTCCGCGCCGGCAGCGCCTACGGCCAGAGTCCGGCGGCCTGCCGCGAGCGCGTGCAGGTCGAGTTCGTCTCCGCGAACCCCACGGGCCCGCTCACCCTCGGCCATGGCCGGCAGGCCGTCCTCGGAGACGTGCTGGCGCGCCTGATCGCACTTCGCGGCCACGACGTCACCCGGGAGTACTACTTCAACGACGGCGGTCGTCAGATGCGGGTGCTGGGCGAGTCCGTGAAAGCTCGCTACCTCGAGCTGCTCGGAAGGGCGGCCTCGCCGCCCGCAGATGCGCTCGCGGACGCCGCGCTGCCGTGGCCCTCCGAGATCGAGGGTCTGCCGCTCCGGTTTCCGCGCGATGGCTATCAGGGGGGCTACATCCTGGAGATCGCCGCCTCCCTCCGCGATCAGCACCACGAGGCGCTGGTGGACGAGCCGGGAGACGGCCTGTTCCGCCGGGTGGCGCAGGAGCGGATCTTCGGGGAAATCGAGGCCACGCTTCGCTCGCTGGGCATCACCTTCGACGTCTACTACAACGAGACCTCGCTCTACGAGTCGGGAAAGCTCGAGGAGACGAAGGAGGCCCTGCGCGCCAAGGGTCTCGTCTACGAAGCCGATGGCGCCACATGGCTGCGCGCTACGACACTCGGCCTCGACCGCGACCGCGTGCTCGTCAAACGTACCGGGGAGCCCACCTACCTGTTGCCCGACATCGCCTACCACCGTGACAAGTTCGCGCGGGGGTTCGAGCGCGTGATCGACGTACAGGGCGCAGACCACATCGAACAATTCCCCTTCGTGCGGGCGGCGGCCGGTGCACTCGGCTGCGACACGGACCGGATCGAGCTCGTGATGCACCAGTTCGTGACGCTGACCCGGGGCGGAGAACAGGTGAAGCAGAGCACGCGCCGCGCGACGTACGTGACCGTGGACGAGCTCTTGACGGAGGTCGGCTGCGACGTCTTCCGCTTCTTCATGGTGCAGCGCAAGGCGGATGGCCACCTCGACTTCGACGTCGATCTCGCGCGAGACCACGACTGGAAGAAGAACCCGGCCTACTACGTGCAGTACGCCCATGCGCGCACTTTCGGCATCCAGCGCAAGGCGGCCGAGCAGGGGGTGGCGCTTCCCTCGGCCGACGAGATGGACGCAGGACGGCTGGCGCTCCCCGAGGAGCTCGACCTGCTCAAGAAGCTGCGCGAATGGCCTGATGTGATTGCCCGCGCTGCGGACTCCCGCGAGCCCCATCACGTCGCGTACTACCTGCGTGAGCTCGCGTCCCTCTGGCATCCGTATCTCCAGGACGGCCTCCGACACCGGGTGCTGTCGGAGGATGCCGGGCTTACGGCGGCACGTCTGGGGCTGGTGCTCGCCGTTCGCAGCGTTCTTTCCGGGGGGCTCGCCGTCCTCGGGCTCTCGGCGCCGGAGCAGATGTGAGGGACGAAGAAGACGACGACGAGAATCGCGGCGGGCCCGGCTGGTTCGCGACGCTCTTCGGAGCGGCACTGCTCCTGACGGCCGGCTTCGCGGTTGGAGTCGTCGTGGGCGCGGTTCGCGAGGAGCCCGCCATGGTGCTCCGCTACGTGACAGGGAAGGGGGCCGAGCTGCCGGCACCCGCGGCCCCAGTCGCGACGTCGGCTCCCGCGCCCGCTGCAGCTGCGGCTCCGCCCGAGCTCGCGGCATCGCGCCCGGCGCAGCCACTGGTCGCCCCAGCCGCGCCCGTGGTGCCAGAGGATCCGGTGGCTGCGGCGCCGCCCTCCCGTGCGGGGTTCGCGGTGCAGGTGGGCGCCTTTGCGCAGTCGGGTGAGGCCGAGAAGCTCGAGGCCCAGCTCCGGCGCAAGGGGCTCCCCGCGTACGTACAGCCCGCCACCGGCGCACGAGATTCCCGCTGGCGCGTGCGAGTAGGCCCGCTCGCGACCCGCGATGAAGCCGATCGCGTGGCCACGAGACTCAAGACGCAGGAGAAGTTGCCCGTCTGGGTTCTCGAAGAAAGTGGCTGAGCCGGCGACTGGAATGCACTGGCTCGTCACCGGATCCGGAGGCCAGCTCGGACGCTGTCTCGTGCGACGGCTGGGCACCGACGTGGGCCACCGGCTCGCCGCAGGGCCGGACCACGCGCGGCTCGACGTCGCAGATCGCGAATCGCTGCGTGCGATCCTCGATGCGACGCGCCCGGACGTAGTCGTGAATGCGGCAGCCTTCACCTGGGTCGACCGCTGCGAGACGGAGCCCGATACGGCCTGGCGCGTCAATGCCGAGGCGCCAGGCCTGCTTGCGCAGGAATGCGCGTCGCGCCGCATCCGCCTCGTCCATGTCTCGACCGACTACGTCTTCGATGGGCAGGGCTGCCGGCCCTACACCGAGGAGGATCCCGTGGCACCGCGCTCCGCGTACGGCCGGGGCAAGCTCGAGGGCGAGCGACGCGTGCGGGCCGCGCTGCCCGAGGCGCTGATCGTGCGGACGAGCTGGCTCTTCGGGCCGGGGCGCAATTTCATCGCGACGATGCTGGGCTTCGCTGCGCGTCGTCGTGCAGAGCGTGACGATGGGCCGCTGCGCGTCGTGGACGATCAGTTCGGCTCCCCGACCCATGCGGCGGACCTCGCGGGCTGGATCGTCCAGCTGGTGGAGGGCAACGCCCGCGGCCTCTATCATCTCGCGAACCGGGGCGTGGCCACCTGGTGGGAGGTGGCGCGGGAGGCCCTCGATCTCGGGGGCTTCGGCGACGTCCGGGTCGAGCGAGTGGCCACCAGTGAGTTTCCGCGGCCCGCGCCACGACCGGCCTACTCGGCGCTCGACGGCTCGAAGGCCGACGCAGCGGGTGTCTTGCGCCGGGGCTGGCGAGAGGCGCTGGCAGCCTACATCGCATCGGACGATTCGCCGCTCGTGGCGATCGGGAGAAGGACATGACGCTGGGACCGTGGCCGAAACGCGTGCTCGTGACGGGAGGAGCAGGCTTCATCGGCTCGCACCTCTGCGAGCGCCTGCTGGAGGCGGGCAGTGAGGTTCTCGTCTTCGACAACCTGCTCACGGGGCGGATGGACAACATCGCCCACCTGCTGGGGCACCCGCGGTTCTCCTACGATCACTACGACGTCACGAACTATCTCTACGTCTCGGGCTCTCTCGACGCGATCCTGCACTTTGCCTCGCCGGCGAGCCCGGCCGACTTCGAGAGGCTCCCGATCCAGATCATGAAGGTCGGCTCGCTTGGCACGCACAAGGCCCTCGGTCTCGCCAAGGCCAAGCGTGCCCGCTTCCTGCTCGCGAGCACCTCCGAGTGCTACGGCGATCCCGAGGTGAACCCCCAGCCCGAGAGCTACTGGGGCAACGTGAACCCGATCGGGATCCGAGGCGTCTACGACGAGGCGAAACGCTTCGCCGAGGCCATGACCATGGCCTATCACCGCCACCACGGGGTGGATGTTCGCATCGTCCGTATCTTCAATACCTTTGGCCCGCGGATGCAGATCCGGGACGGGCGGGCGATCCCGAACTTCTTTCATCAGGCCATCCAGGGGGAGTCGATCACGGTATACGGAGACGGCTCGCAGACGCGATCTTTCTGCTTCGTCGACGATCTGGTCGAGGGAATCCTGCGCCTGCTCCGCTGCGACCATGTCGGCCCGGTGAACATCGGGAACCCGAACGAAATGTCCCTGCTCGACATGGCGCGGAAGATCATCCAGATCACCGGCAGTGCGAGCGCGATCGTCCATCGACCGCTTCCGCCCGATGACCCCAAGGTCCGGCGGCCCGACATCACGCTCGCACGGCGCGTTCTCGAGGGCTGGGAGCCGAAGATCCCGGTGTCGGACGGCCTCGTCCGGACACGTGACTATTTCATCGAGGCACTGGCCCGGGAGGCGAAGACGAACGCGTGACCGATCCCCGCCGAATCCGGAACTTCTGCATCATCGCGCACATCGATCACGGCAAGAGCACGCTCGCAGATCGACTGCTCGAGGCTACCCGTTCGATCTCGGTGCGTGAGATGCGAGCACAGTTCCTGGACAAGATGGATCTCGAGCGCGAGCGCGGGATCACCATCAAGGCGCAGACCGCGCGCATGCGTTGGACCGCGAGCGACGGACTCGAGTACGTGCTCAACCTGATCGACACCCCAGGGCACGTGGACTTCTCCTACGAGGTCTCCCGTGCCCTCCAGGCTTGCGAGGGGGCGGTTCTGGTGGTGGACGCCTCGCAGGGCATCGAGGCACAGACGCTGGCCAACGCCTACCTCGCCGTCGACGCGGGTCTCGAGATCCTGCCCGTCTGCAACAAGATCGATCTTCCTTCCGCCAATCCGGAGCAGGTCGCCCAGGAGGTCGAGGACGTGATCGGACTGCCGGCCGAGGACGTCTTGCCGATCTCGGCGAAGCAGGGAACGAACGTCCCGGAGCTCCTCGAGCGAATCGTTTCCCGTGTGCCTCCGCCCGGGGGCGACGCCGATGGGCCGGCGCGGGCCCTCGTCTTCGACGCCTGGTTCGATCCCTACGTGGGTGTCGCCGCGCTCGTTCGGGTCAAGGACGGTGCATTGCGCAAGGGCATGCAGATTCGCTTCATGGCGACGAAGCAGGACCACGAGATCACCGAGCTCGACGTGATCGATCCGCATCCGACGAAGGTCGATGCTCTCGGCGTGGGCGAGGTCGGGATCGTGATCGCAGGCGTGAAGACGCTGGCCGACATCCGGATCGGAGACACGATCACCGAGACGGCCCGGCCGGCGGCGGAGGCGCTTCCGGGCTTCCGCGAGGTGAAGCCCATGGTCTTCAGCGGCCTCTATCCCGTCGATGCCGACGACTACGAGGGCCTCAAGACCGCCCTCGAGAAGCTGAAGCTCAACGACGCCTCGTTCACCTACGAGGCGGAGTCGAGCGCCGCGCTCGGTTTCGGCTTTCGCTGCGGCTTTCTCGGCTTTCTCCACGCCGAGATCGTGCAGGAGCGGCTCGAACGCGAGTACTCCCTCTCGCTCATCACGACTGCTCCGACCGTCCGTTACCGCGTGGTGAAGACCGACGGTGAGACGCTCGAGATCGAGACACCCGCGGCGCTTCCGGCCCCGACGGAAATCGAGCGGATCGAGGAGCCCATGATCGTGGCGACGATCCACGTGCCGGCGGAGTTCGTGGGAGCGGTGCTCGCGCTCTGCCAGGACCGTCGCGGAATCCAGCGCGACATGGTTCAGCACGGCGCGCGCGTGCAGGTGCGCTACGAGCTGCCGCTCAACGAGGTGGTCGTGGACTTCCACGCTCGACTCAAGTCGGCGACGCGGGGCTATGGATCCTTCGACTACGAACTTCTCGGATACCGGCCGGCCCAGCTCGTCAAGCTC
>CAYOIG010000589.1:0-2347 GCA_964403915.1 uncultured Myxococcaceae bacterium | reverse complement strand
CCCTACGCGATCCAGACCCGCGCGGTGCGCGACGGCGACGAGTGGGTGATCAACGGTCACAAGTGGTTCACGTCGAACGGCCGCCGCGCAGCGTTCGCGATCGTGATGTGCCGGACTGAAGAAGACGGCGCCGACGGCGGCGTGCGCGACCGCATGACGCAGATCATCGTGCCGACCAACACGCCGGGCTTCAACATCCTGCGCAGCGTGCCCGTCTGGGGGCACGAGCACGGTGATCACTGCGAGATCAAGTACGACGACGTGCGCGTCCCCCTCTCGAACGCCCTCGGTCACCGCGGCTCGGGACACCAGGCTGCGCAAGACCGGCTCGGCGCGGGGCGCGTCTTCCACTGCATGAATGCCGTCGGCCAGATGTGGCGCGCATTCGATCTGATGGTGCAGCGCTCGATGGACCGCCAGGTACACGGCGGAAAGCTCGAGACCAAGCAGTTCATCCAGGGCTTCATCGCCGACTCGTTCATGGACATCCAGAGCGCGCGGCTGATGACCTTGCACTGCGCGCACGTGATGGACGCCGGCGGCGACACGCGCACGATGATCTCCGCGATCAAGATCTTCGTGCCGGCCGCGTTCGAGCGCGTGGTCGACCGGGCGATCCAGGTCTGGGGGGCGGCAGGCGTTTCGTCGGACCTGCCGCTCGAGGGCATGTACAAGGGAGCGCGCACGTTGCGCATCGCCGACGGACCCGACGAGGTCCACCGCATCCTGATCGCGAAGAACGTCCTCAAGCGTTACCACGACGGCGAGTCGTGGGACTTCGGAGTCTGAGCATGGCCGTGAAGAAGTTCCCGATCGAGGCGAGTCACATCCTGATGTTCGCGCGCGCGATCAACGATCCGAATCCGATCTACTCCGACGAATCGTACGCGGCGAAGTCGGAGGTCGGCGCGATCCCGGCCCCGCCCACCTTCACGCAGGCCTCGGCGCAGTTCGACCCCGACTATTTCCTGCGCCCGAAGACCGGCCAGCCCTGGTTCGGCTCGGCCAAGGAGGCGACGGGGCTGCCGCCGAAGAAGAGCGACGCGGCCGCGGAGAAGGCACCGAGCGGCGCCGCGGCGGGCGGCCTGCACGCGGAGCAGCACTTCGAGTATCACCGCCCGCTGGTCGCGGGCATGACGCTCACGGCCGTGAACAAGCCCGGCAAGACCTGGGAGAAGGAAGGCAAGCGCGGCGGCAAGCTGCACTTCTCCGAGTCGATCACCGAGTACTACGACGAGAGCGGACAGCTCGTGGTGACCGCGCGCGGCGTCGGCGTGCGCACCGAGCGCGTGATCGAGCAGAAGTAGGAGGACGCGAAATGGCACTGCGAGCCAGCCAGCTGAAGGTCGGTGATTCCCGCGAGGAGGTCGTGATCGAGAACCTCTCGCGCACGCAGCTCGTGATGTACGCGGGCGCCTCGGGCGACTACAACCCGGTGCACACCGACGAGGTCTTCGCCACGAAGATCGCCGGGTATCCCACCGTCTTCGCGCACGGCATGCTGAGCATGGGCGCGACCGGACGGATGCTGACGAACTGGGTCGGCGACGGGCGTCTCACGAAGTACGGCGTGCGCTTCGTCTCTCAGGTCTGGCCGGGTGACTCACTCACCGCGCGCGCGACCGTGCAGGCGATCCGCGAGGAGAACGGTCAGAAGCTCGCCGACTTCGAAGTCGTGACGCGCAACCAGGACGGGAAGGACGTCGTCTCGGGCTACGCTTGCGCCCGGCTGGATCCCTGACGCGCAGACTCCGTGTGGAGCGGGAAACGGGACTCGAACCCGCGACCCCAAGCTTGGGAAGCTTGTGCTCTACCAGCTGAGCTATTCCCGCGTACGCGCGCGAGCATAGCGGCTCGGCCGCGTGAGCGGAAGCGGCTCAGTCGCCGATCTGGATCTCGTCGAAGAGCGCGTCGAGGTCGTCCTCGTCCTTGGCGGGCGCGATGACGGTCTCAGCCAGGGCGGAGGACGCGGCCGCAACCGGGCGAGACGGCGCAGGCGGCGGGCCCGGCTCGGCGTCGACCTCGAGCGCCAGGCTGCGCAGGTCGAAGCTGTCTTCGTTGCGGCGGCGCTGCTTGTCGGTCATCGGCGCATCGTCGTCTTCGCGCACGAGCGCACCGAGGCTCCAGTCCGAATCCTCGGGCTCGGGCTCCGGCTCCGGCTCGGGCGCCGCGGCTTCGAGCTCGGTCTCGATCACGACCTCGAGCGGCGGCTCCGGCTCGACCACCAGGACCTCTTCGAGCTCGAGCTCGATCGCCTCGGCGGCCTGCATCGGCGGCTCGGGCTCGTCGGTCTCGAGCTCGCTGGCCTCGAAACTCGGCGAGGTGTCCTCGGCGAGCACCGTCGTCG
>CAYOIG010000588.1:0-2992 GCA_964403915.1 uncultured Myxococcaceae bacterium | reverse complement strand
AGACCGGGCGCCCCGAGGAACGCCACCATGCCGGCTTTGAAGAGCGTGTTCGCGGCAACCGCGATCACGATGGTGCGGACGGCCGGATCGAGGCTGGCGTCGTTCGACTGCGCGAGCTGGGCCATCGAGAGGGCGATCGCGTCGACGTCCGTGAGACCGGCGATCGCACCCGCGAGGTACAGGCCCGTATCGCCGAGATGGACCTGCGCAGCCCTGGCAACGAATGTGATGACGCCGAAGAGCAGGCCGAAGCGGATCGCCTCACCGAGCTCGAAGGGATTCTCGCCGGCGCTCACCGTCGCCGTACTCGCCGAGCGTTGGCGGCGCCACAGCACCCAGCAGATCAGCAGGCTCGGGATGCCGAAGGCAGCCATGCCGATCGCGATCCGCGGCGCGAGGTCCCGGTTCACCGCGGCCACGAGCGCGATCACGCGAAAGAACATCACGGTCCACGCCACCAGGATGCCGAGCGCCAGCGCCGAGACATGCTGCGGCTCCTGCCGGCTACGCTGGGCAAACCCGAGCGTCACCGCCGTGCTCGACACCAGGCCGCCGAGCAGCCCGGTGAGCCCGATCCCGTGCTCGGCGCCCACCGTCTTCACGAGCAGATAGCTCGCGAAGTTGAGTCCCGAGATCAGCACGACCATCAGCCAGATCACGTAGGGATTGACGACGTCGAGGGGCGGCGGCCCGAAGTTTTCGTTCGGCACGAGCGGCAGGATGATGACGCTCACGATCGCAAACTTGAGCGTTGCCTCGACGTCCGCGGTCTCGATCCGGCCGGCGAGACGGTGCAGCCACTGCTTGAGGGCCAGGATTCCGCCGCTCGCCACGGCGAGGCCCGCCGCGGTGCCCACGTGGCCGCGCACGCAAAGGTATCCGAGCAGGAATGCCAGGAGGGCCGAGACTTCCGTCGTGATGCCGAGCTCGCCGCGCTGGGCCGTCACCGCGTAGGAGACGAGCACCAGCCCCGTGATGGCGACGAAGACGGCCAGTGCCATCCACGGCAGGGCGAGCGACGACTCGACGAAGGCGGCGACGCCGCCCGCGAGCGCGAGCAGGCCAAAGGTGCGCACGCCTGCGAAGCCGCCCTCCGTCTTCGCCCGCTCGCGTTCGAGGCCGAGCAGCACGCCCAGGCCGAGCGCGGCAGCGAACCGCAGCGCGAGGACGAGCGGATCGAGGGGGGGTATCGGGTTCGGGTCCAACCGGCTCCTCGCCTTCGTGCTTGCCCTCACCGGGAAGCTTCGAAGTTCGGGCCGACGCTGCGCCGAGGATCTACGCGGCGCTGATCCCCAGCCTCGCGCCATGCGCCTTCAAGTACTCGGAGATGGTCTGCTTCATTGCGGGCTCGTAGTGATCCTCGAGCCGGCAGATGCAGTCACCGTCGAAGCGGACGACCTCCTTCAGCTCCAGAACGAATACGGGAACTCCCGGAGCCCGGTACGTCGCGCTCCCGCGGATCCACACCGAGTCTCCTTCTTCCTTCGGCCCTTCCAGCAGCGCGATCTCGCGGCTCGCGAAGCGCCGGTCGAAGCCGTCGAGCACCTGCTTGAAGTAGGCCAGGATTCCCTTGCGTCCCTCGAAGACGCCGCCCATCGGCGGCTCGAGATCGACTTCGTAGACGGCGTCTTCCGTGAAGAAGGGCTCGACGAAGGACCAATCGTCGCTCGCGAACGACTTCTCGAAGGCTGCGGCGTAGGCTGCAAAGCAGGCGATCTTCGACAAGCGATTCTCCCGAGAGTGCGCAGATGCTCACGCCGAGCATAGCCCAACCCCATTGACGTGGAGCCGAGGGGCCGCGCGCACCGGCCCCCCCTCTCACGCTCGTACGTACGGGGTCAGCCTGCGCGCTTGGCGGTCGACTTGGAAGACGGGCTACGACGAGCATTTTCGGCTGGACGGCACGATCCGACTTCAGCCAAAGACGCCCACTGCGATACCTGAGACGAGAATTGCCTCGGGAACAACGCCAATCGCCGCAGCCACTGGGGAGTTCGATCCACCAGCAGCTGCAGCTCGATGTCGTCAGCGGTCCTCCGTGAGAGCCAATACTGCAGCACCGCAGCACAACGAGCGCGGCGGCACCCGGCCAACCGAGCTGATCACCGATCTGCTCTCTGCGTCCATCGCCAGCGAACCAAAACGCTACCAGTATCGCGAGCAGGACGACTCCGAGACTCAGCTGAGCGCCGGGGGCAGGAGAGCCCCTCGCACCCTCTTCCCGTTCACACGCTCAGGAGCAGGTCGAGATCCCTCCGTCCACCGGAATCACGGCGCCCGTGACGTAGGAGCCCGCACGCGAGGCCAGGTAGAGCGCGACGCCGGCCATGTCGCCCGGCTCGCCGATGCGGCGCATGGGGCAGGTGGCGACGATGGCGTCGCGAAAGCGATCGAGCGTCGCGGCCATCATCTTGCTCTCGAAGGGCCCCGGCGCGACGGCATTCACGGTGATGTGTCGCGGCGCGAGCTGGCGCGCCAGCACTCGCGTCAGGTGGTGCAGGGCGGCCTTGCTCGCGGAGTAGGCGTAGGTCTCGAGGATCGGCGGCTTGATGCCGTCGATGGAGCCGATGTTGATGACGCGCGCCGGGTCGGCCGCACTGGCCGCCTTCTCGAGCAGCGGAAGGCAGCTTCGCGTCAGGAAGAACGGTGACTTGAGGTTCGTGGCGAGCACCTTGTCCCACGCTGCGTCGGGATACTCGGCCATGGGCGCCCCCCAGTTCGCGCCGGCGTTGTTGACCAGCACGTGGAGCTCCGGCTCGCGTGCTGCGAGCGCCGCCGCGAGCGCGTTCACCCCCGCCTCCTGCGAAAGATCACCCGGGAGCGCGACACAGGTGCCGGCCTTCGAGAGCTCGGCCGCCACGGCGTCGCAGGCATCCTTCTTGCGCGACGAGACGTAGACGCGCGCGCCGCCCTCGACGAAGCCGCGCGCGATCATGAGCCCGATTCCGCGCGAGCCGCCGGTGACGAGCACCACCTTGCCGGCGACCGAAAA
>CAYOIG010000587.1:0-2570 GCA_964403915.1 uncultured Myxococcaceae bacterium | reverse complement strand
TCGAGACGGTGACGCATCTGTTCTGGGCCGGGCTGCACGGCCTCGCCGCGCTGCACCTCGCGGGCCAGCTCCAGAGCCGGCGCCTCGAGACGCTCGCGGCGCCGATGATCGAGACCCTGCTGCGCGGCGCGGCGGCCTGAGCCGCCGCGCCGCCTTCCTCCACTCCTGCTTCACGGAGACACGCCATGACGACGCCTCGAACCAGCGACCGCGAGCAGTGGGACGCCATCGTGATCGGATCCGGCCTCGGCGGCCTGTGCACCGCCGCCTACCTGTGTGCCGCGGGCAAGCGCACGCTGGTGGTCGAGTCGCACTACGTCGCGGGCGGCAACTCACAGGTCTTCCGGCGCGAGCAGCACGGCCGCGCCTGGGAGTTCGACGTCGGCATCCACTACATCGGCGAGTGCGGCCGCGACGGCTCGATCGCCGCCGTGCTGCACGGCCTCGGCCTCGCGGAGCGCGTGGTCTTCCGTCCCCTCGACCCGGACTGCTACTCGATCCTCCACTTCCCCGACTTCGAGTTCCGCATTCCGTGCGGCTGGGACCGCTACAAGAAGCGCCTCCTCGAGACCTTCCCCGACGAAGCAGCGGGGCTTTCGGCGGTGGTCGACGTGATGCAGCGGGTCTCGGAGGCGGGGCGGCGGCTCGGGCGCGGCGAGGTGGCGATCGGCGAGCTGGCGCAGCAGGCGCCGATCTTCTTGCAGTGGGGCCTGCGGCCGGTGACGGAGCTCTTCGCGCAGCACCATCTCTCGGAGCGCGCGAGCGCGGTGCTGCTCGGCGAGCAGGGCTGCTACGCCGTGCGTCCCTCGCGCACGCCCGTGGTGATGGCCGCGGGCCTCTCCGACCACTTCCTGCGCGGCGCCTTCTATCCCGAGGGGGGCGGTCAGGTGATCGCGGCCCGGCTCGTCGAGGCCATCCGCGCCTACGGCGGAGAGGTGCGCACCAACACGCCGGTGCAGCGCGTGCGCGTCGAGAACGGCCGCGTGGCGGGCGTCGTGGTGGGCAAGCCCAGCCAGCGCGCGCAGGAGATCGACGCGCCGGTGGTGGTCTCGAACGCGGACCTGAAGCGCACCTTCTTCGACCAGGTGGGCGCCGAGCACTTCGGGACGCAGACCGTCGACCGCATCCGCTCGCTGCGCATGGCGCTGCCGCTCTTCTGTGTCTAAGCGGGGCTCGACATCGACCTCGCCGCGCAGGGCTTCACGAACAGCAACCACTACGTCTTCGAGGGCTACGACTTCGAGGCCACCTACGACGAGCTCGAATCGGGCAAGCTCAGCTCGAAAGCCATGACCTACATCACGACGGCGTCGCTCAAGGATCCGACCACGCCGCACATCGCGCCCCCCGGCTGCACGAACGTGCAGATCATGACGCTCGCGCCGCTCGACTACTCGGTGTGGAACGTCGAGCGCGGCCCGGCCGAGGGAGGGCGCTACCACCGCGACCCGGAGTATCGCCGGCGCAAGGAGGCGATGACGGATCGGCTGATCGAGTCTGCGGAGACGGTGATCCCCGATCTGCGCCGCCACCTCGTCTGGAAGGAGGCCGCCACCCCGGTGAGCCAGGAGCGCTTCACGCGCTCGACCGGCGGCACCTCCTACGGCATCGAGATGAGCCCCGACCAGGCGGGGCCCTTCCGCGTTGGCCCGCGCACGGAGATCCCCGGCCTCTTCCTCTGCGGCGCCAGCACGCCCTCGGGGCCGGGCATCTCGGGCGTGATGCGCAGCGGCGTCGATGCCGCGGGGCAGGTGCTCGAGACGGATCTGCTGCGCCCGATCCTCGCCGGCCAGATCTTCGGCGACCGGGGCGCCCTGCCCCCGCTGCACCCGGGCTGGGACGCGTGGAAGGAGAGCCACTGACGCCATCTGCCACGCAGTGCCGGAATCGGCCACTTCCTGCACAGGAGTCGCCGGTCCTGCACCGGGCGCGCAGGGTGCGCCAACCGGGCCGCGGACGCGACCCGGGAGGCTCGCTCCATGCATTCTCACTGCTCACGCCGGGCCGGCTCGCGCGGCCGCTCGCTCTTCAGCTCGCTGCTCCTCTGCTCACTCGCATCGGGCCTCGCTCTCGTCGCCGTTCCGGCAACCTCACGCGCGGTCTCCCTCGCCGCTCTCTTCAGCGGCGCGACCGTCGTCGCCGACGACAAGCTCTTCGACGGCTGGACGCTCCTGTATCTGCAAACCACGAACGGTGGCAAGGCCGAGCTGAGCGCGATCGACGTCACCCCTCTGGTGGACGACCCGCTCAACCCCGGCCTCCACTTCAGCGCGCCGGTCGATGCGCTGGGCACTCCCTTCGGGCACATCGGTTCTTCGTCGGTGTCGCTGGGATTCTCCTTCAACGTGCAGACCACCAACCAGCTCCCGCTGATCAAGGACAACTCCCTCCTGCTGACCGATTTCGTCTTCGATTCCGGCCCCCTGGCCTCCATCCAGGTGGTGGAAGAGGTCTTCGACGTGACGGGCGCGCTGATCGGCCAGAAGCACACGATCGCGCTGCCGGGCGACGTTCCGGGCTCGGGCAATCCCAACCACTTCGACCAGGCCGTGTTCCCCCCCCAGCAGCTC
>CAYOIG010000586.1:0-2377 GCA_964403915.1 uncultured Myxococcaceae bacterium | reverse complement strand
TCTCGCCGCCGCCCGCTCGCCGTGCGCGAGGAGCAGCTCCGAAGCCTGCGCCTCGCCCTGAACGCGCCGGATCTCGCAGCGGACGATCTTCCGGCCGGGCCGGCGCGGGCCGCCATTGCCGTCCACGAGGAGGCCAATGGCGGCATGGCGCTCAGCGTGCTGGTGCGGTCACTCGGCGACGGCAGCCTCGTGTGCTGGTCGTGGGAGGGCGTCCTTTCGCCGGACACGCTCGCGCGGGCGGTCGACGCCGCGCTCTCGTTCGGCGAGGGCATGGGCTTCCTCTTCGACGACGAGGCGCTCTCGGAAGGCAGTGCGGAGGTCCGCCAGCGCGCCCTCGACCACTGGTGGGAGCTCTCCGGGTGGAGCACCGCTGATGCGCCCGCCGCGAGTGTTTCGGCACTGGAGGCTCCGTGTCTCGCCCCGCCCGAGGAGGCGCTGGCGCCGCAGCCGCTTGCGGCCAGGGAGCGGCTGCCGCTCACCAAGTTCCGCCGCAGGCTCGGTGGCGCTGCGGCCGAGCCGCTCGCGCTGGTGCCGAGGCCCGAGGGCTCCGCGCTCGGCCGCCTGCGTCTGGTCAAACGTGCCCGCACGGAGGAGGCCGCAGAGCGCTCGTCCCTCTGGCTGCGGCTCCTCGGCTCCTTCTAGCAGGCGCCGCACTCTGGGGGGATGCGATGAGGCGTGAAAGCGGGCGGATTGCTGCGGTGGCCATGGCTACCGCACTGGCGCTCGCCCTCGGCTGCGCCAAAGACCCGTACGCCGCCGAGGATCTCCTCGGCAAGGTCAGCACCCACTACGACCTCGGCGTCGACTACCTGAAGAACGGCAATTCGGCGATGGCCGTGCGCGAGCTGCAGGCGGCCCTCGCTCTCGACGAGCGGCAGCCGCGCATCCATCACGCGCTGGCCGAGGCCTACCGCGTGACCGGCCGCTTCCCGGAGGCCGAGACGCACCTGCGCCGGGCCATCGAGATCAATCCGGCGTACCAGGGGGCACGCCTCAGCCTCTCCGCGCTCTACGTCCAGATGGAACGCTACGAGGACGCCATCCGCGAGAGCCAGCGGCTGGTGGCCGAGGCCACGTTCCCCGCGCCGTGGCGCGCGCTCACGAACATCGGCTGGGCCCAGCTCTCGCTCGGTCGCAGTGCGGAGGCGCGGGAGACGCTCTCGCAGGCGCTCGCCATGCGGCCCGACTACTGGCCAGCGCTGCTCAATCTCGGCATCCTCGAGTCGAAAGCCGGGCGGCGCGCCGAAGCGATCGATAGCTTCTCGAAGGTGCTCGCGGCGAGACCCGGGCCGTCGGCGGAGGCGGAGACGAACTATCGCATGGCGGAGATCTACGTCTCACTCGGCGATCGGGACCGTGCGCTCGCGCATCTGTCGACGGTGCTCGAGCGACAGCCCGCCGGAGAGTGGAGCAAGCGCTCGCAGGAGTATCGGAAGCTGTTGCAGTGACCGCACCCGGAAGCACGGTCGATACCTGCCTCTTCGACGCCGGCGAGGATCTCGCGCCGGGCGCCAAAGCATTCTCGATCGGCGCCTACCTCTCGGCGCAGCGACGGCTACGCGGTATCAGCCTCGAAGAGCTGGAATCCGTCACTCGCATTCCGCGCCGCTCGCTCGCGCGACTCGAGGCGGGAGCCTTCGACCGCCAGCAGGATGCCTTCGTGCGCGGCTTCGTGCGGACCGTCGCGGTCGCCGTGGGCCTCGACCCCGTCGACACGCTGGTGCGCATGCTGACGGGCGACGCGGCGGTGCGGCAGCGGCAGAGCGCCGCGCCCCTGCGCATGGCCGGTCTTGGGCCCGGCGCGCTGCTGCTGATGCTCCTGCTCACGCTCGGCGCCGGCGCCTGGCTCTCCGGAGCGTTCGATCTCGCACGTCTCGGTGCGCTGCTCGCATCCCCCGAAGCACTGCCCGTTGTGCGCCAGGATTACGTTCGCGAGTTCGCCGAGCGGGTCCGCACCTCGCCCGCAGGCACCTTTGAGCGCCCGCGCCCGGCGGCACCTCCGCCCGCGATGTTCGTGGCGCCTGCGCTCGTCGAGGTCGCCCTCGACGCCGTCCTGCCCCAGCCCGGCATCGATCTTCCAGCGCCCGCCGCGGTTTCGTCGCGCTGATTCCCCTCCGCGCCAACGATGGCTCGACTCCGGTTGGGATGGCGGACATCGCGTACTAGCCGGTAACGCGACGCAGGGTTTGCGTGTCGATCGTGATTGCCACTTTGGTTCTTGCCATCGACTGTCGGCGCCTCATCCACCGTCATGCGCTGACGTCTTCCGGTGAGCGCCTCGCGCGGAACATTCTCGCGCTGCTCGCAGCCGAGTGGTCGGAGGTCCTTCCCGGGGACGGCGTTCGGGAACGAGCGGAACGGCTTCTCTCGACGCATG
>CAYOIG010000585.1:0-8468 GCA_964403915.1 uncultured Myxococcaceae bacterium | reverse complement strand
TCTCGCGCCTCGAAGAAGACCGGCGGCGGCGCGAGGCCGAGGCGCGTCGCCACTCCGCCGCCCTCGCCGCCGAGACCTGCCACCTGCCGCTGCGACCCGCGCCGGGCGCCACCGGCGTGTATCCCCGCCTCGCCTGTCTCGCGCCGGACGCCGCGCTGCGGGAGGCCGCGCGCAGCGCCCTCGCGTCCGTGGGCGCCGGTGTCAGCACGCTATACCCGACGCCGCTGGGCGAAATTCCGGCCCTGCGGCCCCATCTCGAGGGGCCGGCCGATCTGCCCGGCGCGCGGGCGCTCGCGTCTCGGCTGCTGACGCTCCCGACCCACGGCGGGCTTCGCGGCGCGCGTCTGGCGGCCGCGCTGCGCGCGCTCAGCCGCGCAGGTTGTACTTGAGGATGCACCACACGGCGCGCACGCCGTCACGCCAGCCGATCTTCTTGCCCTCGTGGTAGGTGCGGCCCGAGTAGGAGATGCCGACCTCGAAGACGCGGCAGTCCTGTCTCGCGACCTTCGCCGTGATCTCGGGCTCGAAGCCGAAACGGTCTTCTTCGATGTGGATCCGCTGCAACACCTCGCGGCGAAAGACCTTGTAACACACCTCCATGTCGGTGAGGTTGAGATTGGTCATGGCGTTCGAGAGCAGCGTGAGGAAGCGGTTGCCGAGGTAGTGCCAGAAGTAGAGCACCCGGTGGGCCTGTCCCCCGGTGAAGCGCGAGCCGAAGACGACGTCGGCCAGGCCGTCGAGGATGGGCTGGAGCAGGCGAGGATACTCCCGCGGGTCGTACTCGAGGTCGGCGTCCTGCACCAGCACGATCTCGCCCGTCGCGGCCGCGAAGCCCGACCGCAGCGCCGCCCCCTTGCCCTGGTTGCGCTCGTGGTAGATCACGCGATCGACCTGCTTCTCGAGGCGCTCGCGCAGCAGCTCCCGCGTGCCGTCGGTCGAGCAGTCGTCGACGACCACGATCTCGAGGTCCTCGACGCCACTGGCCCGGACGCGCTCGAGCAGGGGCCCGAGCGTCTCGCGCTCGTTGTAGCAGGGGATGACGACCGAGAGCTGCTTCATCGTTCCTCGTCTTCGTGGGGCCGCCCCCGCACGGCTACGCCGGGGCAGCCGGCTGGCCTAGCGTACCCGAGTCGCTGGCGCCGGCACGGGAAGTGCTCGGGACGTCCTGCCGATGAGGAGCCCGCGTGCTGCGGAACCTGACGCTTCTGGGGGTCTCTCTGGCCATGACGCTCGGGCTCCTCGAGCTCGTGCTGCGGGTCTTCTTCGCCGTGCCCCCCACCTGGGTCGAGCCGCAGACGCGGCATCTCGAGAGCCCGCTCGCGGGCTGGGTGCTGCCTCCCTCGTCGGACTCCTACACGATCGATGCGCCCGTGCACGTGAACGCCCTCGGGCTCCGCGACGAGGAGATGCCCCTCGCGAAGCCGCCGGGCACCCGCCGCGTGCTCTGCCTTGGCGACTCCTTCACCTTTGCACTCGGCGTGCGCCTCGAGGATCTCTACGTGAAGCAGCTCGAGCGGCGCCTCGCGGCGAGCGATGCCGCCGCGGACTTCCAGGTCATCAATGCGGGCGTCGCCGGCTACAACACGCGGCAGGAGCTGATCACCTACCAGACCCTCGGCGTCGCCCTCGATCCCGACCTCGTCGTGCTCGGCTTCTACTGGAACGATCTCGTTGGCAACGCCGATCCGATCCCCGATCTCGCCACCACGCCGCGTATCGTGGCCGGCGCGCAGGGCCAGCACGAGGCGCGCGCGCAGCACTGGATTCCCGCGCCCCTGCGAAACGCGCTGCGCAGGAGTGTGCTGCTCTACAAGAGCGTGACCGGCGCCCAGGCCGTTGCTTCGCTCGTCTCGCCGCCGAGCGACGGCTACAGCGTGGTGCAGCGCGCGCTGCTCTCCGGCGACGCCGCGACGCTCGCCCCCGACTGGAACGAGACGGCCGAGCGCCTGCTCCAGCTCGCCCAGGCCGCGAAGGCGCACGGCACGCCCGTCATCCTGCTCGTCTTCCCCTCGGAGAACGAGGTGCGCCACGACTTCCCGAAGCTCGTCTTCGGCGAGAAGCTGCGCGAGATCTGGGCACCCACGGGCTTTCCGATGATCGATCTCACGCCCGCCTACCGCGCCTCGCTGCGCGCGGGCGAGAATCCGTTTCTGCCGTACGACCTCCACCCGAACGCGACCGGCATGCGCATCGCCGCGGACGCGCTCTACGCCGTGATCCGGGAGCAGGGCTACCTCGGCCTCGGTGCAGAGGCGGCCGCGAGTGCGAGGACGCCCGGCCCATGAGCACGACCGATCGCATAGCGGCCATGTTGGCGGCAGCGGGCATCCCCCGCCTCCTCGGCGAGCCCGGGCCCCTGATCCTCATGTTCCACGGCCTCGGCGGCGTGGACGGCGTCGATCCCGGGCTCTTCGCGGCGCAGCTCGACCTGCTGTGCGCACGACGCCGCGTGGTGTCGCTCGCGCAGGCCGTAGCTGCGCTTGGAACGCCCGAGGCGCGGAGTCTCGCCGCCATCACCTTCGACGACGGCTACGTCGACTTCGCCGAGCACGCCGTGCCGGCCCTCGCACGGCGCAGCCTGCACGCGACCCTCTTCGTCCCTGCCGGGCATCTCGGCGGCACGAACGCCTGGGACGCGGGCCATTCGACGGCGCGCAAGATCCTCGGCGCCTCCGACCTGCGCGACCTCGACCCCAATGTCGTCGAGATCGGAGCCCACGGCATGGCGCACCGGCGCCTCGCGGGCCTTGCGCGCGAGACGCTCCGCACGGAGACCCACGAGGCGCGCGCCCGGCTCGAGGAGGTCTGCGCGCGGCCCGTGCGTTTCTTCGCCTACCCCTACGGCCAGATCGATGACTTCGACGCTGCGGCCGAGGCGGCCGTCGCCGCTGCGGGCTTCGTGGCCGCCTGCTCCACGCACTTCGGGCGCGGAAGCCGGCCCGCCGAGCGCTTCCGCCTGCGGCGGGTGGGAATCGGGGCAACGGACACGCTGGCGATCGCGGCCCGCAAGCTCGACGGCGCCTACGACTGGACCGCGCCGAAGGAGCGGCTCGGGGCAAGGCTGCGGCGCGCGCGGAGGTGGGCGTGAGCCTGGCGGAGAACGTATCGACACTGCGGGACCGGATCCGGCGCGACGGTGTGCGTGCGGCGCTCGCGAAGGCCGCGCAGGTGCTGCGGGACCGGCTCGTCGCTCCGGCAGAGACATTCTACTGGCTGGCCGTGAGCGAGGTGACGCGTCTCGATCTGCCGCCCGGAGGCGCGCTGCGTGTCGTCCGTTCGCTGGGCGAGCTCACGGCGGACGAGCAGTGTGCCGTCGAGCGCTCGATCGGCACGTCGAGCCTCGAGATCTGGCGGCAGCGCCTCGGGCAAGGGCTCGAAGCGTATCTCCTCTTCATCGGCGGTCGCCTCGTGGCGAGCCGCTTTGTGATCTGGGGCTCCGCCCATCCTTTCCATCACGTCCTGCTCACCCCGAAGGACACGATGAGCATGGACCTGCGGGTCGATCCAGACTTCCGTGGCAAAGGCGCCGCAACGGCGTTCTTCTCGCAGTCGCTCCAGGACCTCGGCCGGCGCGGGTGCGAGAGGGCCTACGCCACCGTCGCCGTCAACAACGAGCCTGTAAATCGGATGGTCCTGCGGCTCGGCTTCCGGCCGCTCGTGCGCTGGCGCCGCAGCCGTGGTGGATACCGCTACCAGCGGGATCTCGTTCAATGAGCCCGGAGCGCCCGATCCGGGTCTGCCACATCGTCTCGGACGATGGATGGGGAGGAGCCGAGTCCGTCATCCGCGGCCTGCTGCAGGCGCAGTCGATCAGCGAGGACGTGG
This sequence comes from uncultured Myxococcaceae bacterium, assembly GCA_964403915.1. Classification (GTDB taxonomy): domain Bacteria; phylum Myxococcota_A; class UBA9160; order UBA9160; family UBA9160; genus MYXO. Next base: position 4,643 of record CAYOIG010000585.1, on the reverse strand, counting down.
AGCCGAGCCTCGTTAGCTTGAACGAGGGGCGGCTCGTCGCGTTTGCGCGGGAGAGCGGGATCCCGGTGCGCGTGGTTCCCGAGTCGGGCCGCGGCTTCCTTGCGCTCCTGAGCGCCGTGGCGCCGGAAATCGAGGCGCTGCGGCCGGCGGTGCTGCACTCCCACCGGTACAAGGAGAACTTCCTGGCCTGGCTCGTGGCCCCGCGCTGCGGGGCACGGAGCGTCGTGACGCTGCACGGCGACGAGCCGCTTGCGACGTGGCGCGGGCGGCTCGCGGTGCGACTGCGTCGGGCCGTCGCGCGCCGCCTCGCGGAGCGGGCCGGCGCGCACTTCGCGGCCGTCGCGCGGGATCTTCCGCCGCTGCTCGGTCTCTCCGGGTCGCAGTGGGTGCAGATCCCGAACGGAATCACGCTGCCACCGCTGGCCAAGAAGCCGGGCGAGGAGAGGCCCGGCGGATCAACGCCGACGGTCGGCTGGGTGGGCCGGATGGTGCCGGTGAAGGGGCTCCCATTGCTGCTCGAGGCGCTCGCGCTCCTTCCCAAACCTCTCGCCGATGCGCGCCTCCTGCTGGTCGGGGACGGGCCCGAGCGGGCGGCGCTGGAAGCGCACGCCGCACGGCTCGGCCTTTCGCATCGGGTGGAGTTCCGGGGCTTCGTTGCCGATCCGGCTCCCGAGCGCGCGCGCATGGACGTCTTCGCGCTCCCGTCGCTCTACGAGGGCATCCCTCTCGCACTGCTCGAAGCAATGGGCGCTGGGCTGCCCTGCGTCGCCGCGGCGGTGGGCGGCATCCCGGACGCCGTCGGTGCGAGCGGCGCCGTCCGCCTCGTGCCGTCCCGCGAGGCGAAGGACTGGGCCTCCGCACTCGCGGAGCTGCTCGTGCGGACGGAGGAGGCGCACGCCCTGGGCACCCGCGCCCGGGCCTACGTTGCAGCGAACCTTTCGGGAGAGGCCGTCGCCCGCGCCTATCGGGCGCTCTATTGCGACGTGCTGTCGGGCTCCATCTCCCGGTGAGGCCTCACGCGCCGTCGCATCAGTGCCGCTCGCAGGGCATGGAGGCAGGGCGAACCCGCGAGCTGCCAGCGAGCACGGCCGGCCGCCGGGGCGAGGGGGCCGAGCGTGGTACCCTTCGCGCCAACGTACGTGAGGCACCCGGCGGTCTGAATTCTTCGAGAGGGTGACCCTGGAGCGTACGATGGCGAGCGTGGTGGAAACACGCGACACGGAAGTGCCGGCGAAGGCGTATCGGCGGCGATTCACGGCGGAGCACAAGCAGCGGGTCCTGCGAGAGGCCGACCGGTGCTCCTTCGCTTCATGGGTCTGCACCGGTTGCATTCCGACCGCACGCTCGTCCGCTGACTCAAGCGCGTTCCGTTCGCGACCATCGAGCGGCTGGCCGCCGTGGTGCGGGGCCCGCGGCGATCCGCGTAACGTTGGGCACTTCGAGTGGTGAGGAGTGGTGATCTGTGCTTGACCATTTCTGCTCGTGGCTGATAGGATGACCGTGAACCGCATTGGGCCGGCGCGCCCAACGCCGCCCATCTCCTCAATGTGGGCGCATCGGACGAGGGGGGATGGATGCGCACCGTGCGCAGGGTCTCCAACGTGTCAGGAGGAGAGATCATGCGGGCGACGATATTGCTGTCATCAATCGCGTTCGTGATGCTGTCGATGGCTTCTCTCGCCCCGCTACGTGCAAGTGCTGCCACCTGTACGGGCGGGCAGGACTGCTTCTGTGACTGCGTTGAGAATTCGGATGGTGTCGCGAACGACGGAGGTGGCTTCGCGAACCTGAGCTGCTTCATGAAGAACATCCGCATCCAGGCGCACGTGGCGGCCTGCGAGGACTGGGAAGCGGTGACTCTCTACGACGGACGAGGGTCAGGACCCCAAGGGCTTTCGGGTCCCGGGAGCGGCTCGAGCGCCTGCGCTCCAGCCAACGGCGATGCTGCGAATTGTGCGAACTGAGGTGGACCCCATTCTTTGGACCACTGCAGGGCTCGGTTAAGGTGTGAGCCTGCTCCGGTTCAATGAACGGGTGAATGCCGTCGAGTTCAGGTCCTTCCTGAGATCTTCGACACGACAGTGTAAACGTGGGTTCGGGGGGCGAAGCTCCCCGAGTTCTCCGCCCCGCCGAGCGTTTCGATCGTTTCGGTGTCCGCTCGCTCGAAACGGCTTTCGAGGTTGCACCAGGATCGACGATCTCGACCAGGGCCGACCCCAAGGTACCCCCATTTCGAGCCTCGGACGTCTTCTTCATGCCGTGACCGCTTCCTGCAACCCGGCCCGGTAGAACGCAGCGGGTGTCTGATAACCCAGCGCCTGGTGCGGGCGCTGCTCGCGGTAGAACTCGAAGTAACCACGAATCCCGGCCCGCGCCTCGCGTGCATCTTCGTAGGCGTGCAGGTTGACCTCCTCGTACTTGAGTGATCGCCACAGCCGTTCGACGAACACGTTATCGAGGCAGCGGCCCTTGCCGTCCATGCTGATCTTGATCCCGCGCTCGCGCAGCACCCCGGTGAAGTCCGCCGCCGTGAACTGCGCGCCCTGGTCCGTGTTGAAGATCTCCGGCGCCGGGTAGCGAGAGAGCGCCTCCTCCAGCGCGTCGACGCAGAAGCTCGCCTCCAGCGTGTTCGACAGCCGCCACGCCAGCACGTGTCGCGAGTACCAGTCCAGAACCGCGACGAGGTACAGGAACCCGTGGGCCATCGGGATGTACGTCACGTCGGCCGCCCACACCTGGTTCACCCGCGTGATCGGAAGATTCCGAAGCAGATACGGATACACCGGATGCTCCGGCGCCGGCTCGCTCGTCTGTCACTTCCCACGATCATGACCCAGGTGGTTTCTCACGATCATGACCCAGGGCCCCGAGGCCCGGTCGATTCGTAGCACGCTCCTGCGATCTCTGGTTCAGCGCGTTGCTCGGACCCTCCTGCGCGGCTTCGTGGGTCGCGGGGTGGCCGCGCTCCGTGCGTCCCCGGGCCGCTGCCGCTTGCGGTAGCTCTCGCCCTCGAGGACGACCTGGTGCGCGTTGTGGGCGAGCCGGTCGAGGGCACTCTGGGCCAGCACCGGATCGTCGAAGAGCGGGATCCACTCGTCGAGGGCGCGGTTGCTGGTCACGATCGTCGACGTGCGGCGGTGGCGCTCGAGGACGACTTCGTAGAAGTCGCTCGATTGCCGGGCGTCGAGCCGGCGCAGGCCGAAGTCATCGACGATGAGGACGTCGGGGGCCAGTAGCCGCCGCAGGGCCTTCTCGGTGGTGTGATCGGCACGGGCCTGATGCAGCCCCTGCAGCATGTGGTCAGCGCGCAGGAAGAGCACGTCGTGACCGGCCCGGCACGCCGCATGGCCGAGCGCCGAGGCGAGGTAGGTCTTCCCGACCCCCACGGGCCCGAGGAAGATCACGTCCTCTTGGCGCTCGACGAAGCCCAGGGTGAACAGGTCGCGCACCCGGTCCCGATCAAAGCTCAGGGGAGCGTCCCAGTTGAAGCCCTCCAGGGTCTGCTCCTCGTCGAAGCCGGCGCGGGCGAGCCGGACGGCCAGGTTCCGTTCGTCGCGGCGTGTGATCTCGTCGTGCAGCGCCAGTTCGAGAAACTCGAGCTCACCGAGCTTCGCCTTCCTCGCATACGTCACGCGCTCCGGGAGCGTCGGGAGCAGGCCCCCGAGCTTGAGCCGCTTCATCGCGCTCTTGAGGGACGGGCTGATCTCCATGGTCTTCTCTCCTTTGGGGGGCATGGGTAAAGCTCGCTGCAGGGCGCAGGAAGCGGGCCGTGGGCAGCAGCACGATCTGGGCCCCGCCGTGCTCGCGCGAGAGCACGGCGTCGCTCTCGCTGCCCAGGCCGGCCTCGAGCATGGTCTCGACCCGCCGGACGTTGATCAGGTCGAAGCCGAGCGCTCGACGGCAGGCGGCCTCGATCCGGGCCTTGCCGTACTTGTTCCCCAGCCGCAGCAGCTTCTGTGCCTGCCGCAGCTTCGACCAGGGAAACGGCCCGGCGAGAAGCTGTGCGGCGAAGCGGCCGACGTGCTCTCCCACGCGCTCGGCCTCGCGGATCGCGGCCTCGGGATCGCGCATCGCGTAGGGGGCGAGCTCGGCGGGGTAGTCCTTGTAGTCCGTCGAGCGCTTGCCCTCGGGCATGCGCTCGTGCGTCTTCACGCAGACGCCGCTGACGAAGACCCTCACCAGCTTCGTGTCGCCCCGCACCCACACCGTCTTTCCGACGTGACGCGTGGGCACCGAGTAGAGCGCCTTGCGGAACTGCACGTGGTGATCGCCGTGGACCTTGCACGGGGCCCACGTCGGCGGATCGAAGCGCGGCTTCGCGAGGGGGCGGAGCTTCGGCTGTTCCTCGTTCTCGAAGACCACCAGGGGCCGCTGCCGCGTGGTGCCGTGCACGCGCTGGCCCGCCGTCTCACGACACCACCGGACCGCCTCGCGCTGGACATGGGCCAGATCGAGGAAGCTCTCTCCGCGGAAGAAGCTCCCGCGCACGTATTGAACATTGCGCTCGACGTGGGGCTTGCCCGTCGGGTGACGTGGCAGCGCGGCGTCGATCACGAAGCCCCGCCACGCGCCGTACTCGGCAAAGGTGCGCGAGAAGACCGGGTCGTAGCGATCGGCTTTCGTGACGGCGGCTTTCAAGTTGT
>CAYOIG010000584.1:0-1975 GCA_964403915.1 uncultured Myxococcaceae bacterium | reverse complement strand
CCGGTCTTCCATCGCTGGACCCTCGATCTCGCGACGGGCCAGTCAAAGGAGGAGCCGCTCGACGACACCTTCACCGAGTTTCCGCGCATGAACGACGCTCGCCTCGGGCGCCCGAACCGCTACAGCTACCACCCGAGGCTCGCCCGGGCGCAGACGCTGCTCTTCGACGGCCTGATCCGCTACGACCTCGAGACCGGGAAGACCGCGTCGCACGACTATCCGCGCGGCTGGTACGGTGGCGAGGTCTCCTTCGCGGCGTCCGGCGCAGGGAGCGGCGCCGAGGACGACGGCTACCTGCTGACCTTCGTGCAGGAAGAGGCCACGGGCCGCTCCGAGCTCTTCGTTATCGATGCACGGGACGTGGCAGCGCCGCCGGTGGCGCGCGTCCGAATCCCGCAGCGGGTCCCGACGGGTTATCACACGCGCTGGGTGCCGGCCGCAGACCTGCTACGACAACGCCCGCTGAGATGACGCCGCCGGCCGTCTATGTCCTCGGTGGCCATCAGACCGACTTCGCACGCAACTGGACGCGCGAGGGGCTCGGCGTCCTCGACCTGATGCGCGAGGCGCTGCACGGCGCCCTCGCGGACGCGCGGCTCGATCCGTCGGAAGTGGGCGTGGCCCACGTCGGGAACTTCGTTGCCGAGCTCTTCACGGGGCAGGGCCATCTCGGAGCCTTCGTGGTCGAAGCCGAGCCTTCGCTGACGGGCCTTCCGACGACGCGCCACGAGGCGGCCTGCGCCTCGGGTAGCGTCGCGGCGCTCGCGGCCATGGCCGATCTCGAAGCGGGCCGCTACGACGTTGCGCTCGTCCTCGGAGTCGAGCTGATGCGCGGAGCGGGCGGCTTCGAGGCCCAGCAGAAGCTCGGCGCCGCGGCCTGGGTGCCGCGCGAGACCGAGGGCGTCGACTTCCCCTGGCCTGCGCTCTTCAGCCGCCTCGGTGACGAGTACGACCACCGCTATGGCCTCGACTCGCGACATCTGATGGCCATCGCCCGGCAGAACTTCGAGAACGCGAAACGCAAACCGAAGGCACAGACGCGAAGCTGGCGCTTCGAAGAGGGGGCCTTCAGCGACGACGCGGCGAAGAATCCGGTCGTTGCGGGACGGCTCCGCAAGCAGGACTGCAGCCAGGTGACGGATGGAAGCGCGGCCGTGTTGCTCGCCTCGGAGCGCTTCGCGGCCGACTGGGCGCGGCGCCGAGGGCTCGCAGAGAGCGACGTGGCGCGGATATGCGGCTGGGGCCACCGCACCGATCGCGTGGCGATGGAGGAGAAGCTCGTAGCGAGCCGGCGCGACGCGTTCGTGTGTCCGCAAGTACGCGGCGCGATCGGCGACGCCTTCCGCCGCGCCGGCCTCCCGGATGTGAGCGCCGTGGACGTGATCGAAACCCACGACTGCTTCACCACGACCCAGTACATGGCGATCGACCACTTCGGTCTCACGCCTCCCGGCCAGAGCTGGTGTGCAATCGAGGACGGGCTCACGGATTTTCGCGGCAAGAAGCCCATGAATCCGGGGGGCGGTCTCATGGGCGGCGGCCATCCAGTGGGTGCCACCGGCGTGCGGATGCTGCTCGACGCCTCACGGCAGGTGACCGGGCGAGCGGGTGAGATCCAGGTGGAGGGCGCGCACAGGGCCGCCACCCTCAACATCGGCGGCAGCGCCACCACGACCGTGTGCTTCGTGGTCGAGGGAGGCCCGGGCGGACGGTAGACTGCCGCCTCGAGTCGGAGCTCACCGGCTCCCGGAGGACGGACAGCATGCTCTCGCCCCTGCGCATCGCCACGACGCTGCTCGGCGCGCTCTTCGCGCTGCAGGGCGTCGCTTGGCTCGTCGATCCAGCACGCGTCGCGGCAACCCTCGGGATGCCGCTGCTCGATGGCGTTGGTCGCAGCACCCAGATCGGCGACTTCGCTTCGTTCTTCGCGACCGGAGGGATCACGATGATCCTCGGCAGCCGCCCGGGTCGCGCG
>CAYOIG010000583.1:0-2352 GCA_964403915.1 uncultured Myxococcaceae bacterium | reverse complement strand
GCTCGCCGCCGCCGTGGGCCATGTTGAGCACGCGACGCTCGAGCCACGGATTCGGCTCTGCAGCGAGTGCGGTGGGGGTGGGGCAGACCCACGGGGAGAGCAGGGCGAGCGCCAGAGCGGCGGGGAGCTTCATGGGGACCTCACGGGCAGCTGGGGCCCCCCATTCTACGCCGGCTTCGCGGGCGCGTACCCCAGATTCGGCGAGAGCCAGCGCTCCGCCTCGGCCACGGAAATCCCCCTGCGCCGCGCATAATCCTCGACCTGGTCGCGGTCGACGGCGCCCACCGTGAAATAGCGGGCCTGCGGGTGCTGCAGGTAGAGGCCGCTCACGCTCGCGCCCGGGTGCATGGAGAGGCCGTCGGTGAGCGTGATGCCGAGGGCCGGCGCATCCAGCAGCGCAAAGAGCGTACGCTTCTCCGTGTGATCGGGGCAGGCTGGATAGCCGAAGGCCGGCCGGATGCCGCGGTAGCGCTCGGCGATCAGATCCTCGGGGCCGAGGTGCTCGCCCGCGCCGTAGCCCCAGTCACGCCGAGCCCGCTGGTGCAGGCTCTCGGCGAAGGCCTCGGCCAGGCGGTCGCAGAGCACCTTCAGCATGATGGCGTGGTAGTCGTCGTGCTCGCGCCGGAAGCGCTCGGCCGCCTCGTCCTCGCCGAGGCCGGCCGTCACGGCGAAGGCTCCCACGTGGTCGAGCAGGCCGCTCTCGCGCGGCGCCACGAAGTCGGCGAGGGATCGGTTCGGCCGACCCGGCTCGGGGCGCCGCTGCTGCCGCAGGCAGTGGAAGCGTGCGAGCTCCCGGCTCCGGCTCTCGTCGCCGAAGAGCACGATGTCGTCGGCTTCGGAGCAGGCCGGCCAGAAGCCGTAGACGCCACTCGCACGCACCAGGCGCTCGTCGATCATGCGCTGCAGCAGCGCCCGTCCGTTCTCGAGGAGCTCTCGCGCCGCCGCCCCGATCTCGGGGTGCTCGAGGATCTTCGGGTACTTGCCCTTCAGCTCCCAGGCGGAGAAGAAGAACGTCCAGTCGATGAACGGCACGAGATCGGCCAGCGGGAAGTTCTCGAGGACGCGGCGGCCGAGAAAAGCCGGCTGCGGAACGTCCTCGGCGCGCCAGGCGATGGGCACGCGGTTCGCGAGCGCCTCGGCGTAGGGCACGAGCAGGCGCCCCTGCTTTGCGCCGTGCAGCTCGCGCAGCTTCGCCTGTTCGTCGCGGTTCTCGCGATCGAGGTCCTCGCGCCGGCGCGGATCGAGCAGGCCCGAGACGACGCCGACCGCACGGGAGGCGTCGAGCACGTGAACCGAGCTCGCGCCGTATTCCGGCGCGATCTTCACGGCGGTGTGCTGCCGGCTGGTGGTGGCGCCGCCGATCAGGAGCGGCAGCTTCATGCGCCGGCGCTCCATCTCCTTCGCTACGTGCACCATCTCGTCGAGAGAGGGCGTGATGAGGCCCGAGAGGCCGATCATGTCGGCGCCTTCCGCCACGGCAGCGTCGAGGATCTTCTCGCACGGCACCATGACTCCGAGATCGATCACCTCGTAGCTGTTGCAGCCGAGCACCACGCCGACGATGTTCTTGCCGATGTCGTGGACGTCGCCCTTGACGGTGGCGAGCACGATCTTGCCCTGTGACCGGACGCCGCGGCCGGCCTTGTCGGCCTCCATGAACGGTTCGAGATACGCGACCGCCCGCTTCATGACGCGGGCGCTCTTCACCACCTGCGGCAGGAACATCTTCCCGGCGCCGAAGAGATCGCCCACGATCTTCATGCCGTCCATGAGCGGGCCTTCGATGATCTCGAGAGGTCGAGCGAATTGATGGCGCGCTTCTTCGACGTCCTGCTCGATGAAGTCCACCACACCGTGTACGAGGGCATGGGCAAGGCGCTCGCCCACCGCCACTTCACGCCAGGAGAGGTCGATCTCGCGCTTCTTTCCGCTGCCTCTCACGCGCTCGGCGAACTCGACCATGCGCTCGGTGGCATCCGGCCGGCGGTTGAAGAGGATGTCCTCGACCCGCTCGAGCAGATCCTTCGGGATGTCCTCGTAGACCACGAGCTGGCCGGCGTTCACGATGCCCATGTCGAGACCGGCGGCGATCGCGTGAAAGAGGAAGGCGGAGTGGATGGCCTCGCGTACCACGTCGTTGCCGCGGAACGAGAACGAGAGATTGCTGATGCCGCCGCTCACGTGGGCGCCCGGACAGGTCGCCCTGAGACGCCGTGTCGCCTCGATGAAGCTCTTCGCGAACTCCGCGTGCTCCTCGATTCCCGTGGCGATGGCGAGGACGTTCGGGTCGAAGATGATGTCGGCCGGATCGAAGCCGGCGCTTTCCGTGAGGAGCCGGTACGCCCGCTGGCA
>CAYOIG010000582.1:0-3629 GCA_964403915.1 uncultured Myxococcaceae bacterium | reverse complement strand
GCGGAGATGGAGATTCCGGGGCCGTCCCGCATCGAAATTCACGACGGGCGGATCGACGCCATCCGCTTCGGGCGCACGCACGAGGGTGGCGTCCGCATCGTGGTCGACCTCGTGCGCCCCGCCCGCCACCGCGCGCTCCGTCATGTCGGCCCCGATCGCATCGAGCTGGACGTCCTGGGTCCGCGAGAATAGTCGCCCGCTGCGCGGCACCCTCGCCCCTTCGCGTTACCCTGTCCAGGCGCGTCCAGACAGGGAGGGCACGGATGCCGATCCAGGAAGGAAAGACCGCCCCCGCGTTCACGCTCACGGACGCAGAGGGGAAGAAGGTCTCTCTGAAGGACTTCTCGGGGCAGGACGTGCTGCTCTACTTCTACCCGAAGGACGATACGCCCGGCTGCACCAAGGAGGCCTGCGGCTTCCGCGACGCCTGGAAGGAGCTCCAGAAGCGGGGCGTGGTGGTGCTCGGCGTCTCGCCCGATTCTGCCGAATCGCACCAGCGCTTCCGCGCGAAGTACCGGCTGCCCTTCGCCCTTCTCTCGGATCCCGATCGCAAGGTCATGCAGCGCTACGGCGCCTTCGGCGAGAAGATGATGTACGGCAAGAAGGTCGAGGGTGTGATCCGCTCCAGCGTCTGGATCGGGCCCGATGGCCGCGTGAAGAAGCACTGGCCGCGGGTCGCGAAGGCCGAGGCCCATCCGGAGCAGGTCCTCGTGGCGCTCCGCGGAGAGGACTGAAATGTCGCGCGCGAGCTTTCCCGACGGCTTCCACTGGGGCACGGCCACGGCGTCCTATCAGATCGAGGGCGCGTGGGACGCCGACGGCAAGGGCGAATCGATCTGGGATCGCTTCTCCCACACACCCGGCGCCATCAAGACCGGCGAGAACGGCGACGTGGCCTGCGACTCCTACCGCCGTTTCCGCGAAGACATCGCGCTGATGAAGGAGCTCGGGCATACGAGCTATCGCTTCTCGATTTCCTGGCCCCGCATCCAGCCCAGCGGCAAGGGCGCGCCGAACGCCCGGGGCCTCGAGCACTACGGTCGCCTCGTCGATGCCCTGCTGGCGGAGGGCATCCGGCCGTTTCCGACCCTCTATCACTGGGACCTGCCGCAGGCCCTCGAGGACGAGGGCGGCTGGCCGAACCGCGACCTCGCGGGGCGTTTCGCCGACTACGCGGAGATCGTCGCCAAGGCGCTCGGCGATCGCGTCTCGCACTGGCTGCTGCTGAACGAGCCCTCGATATTCACGACGATCGGCTACCTGGTCGGCTACCACGCGCCCGGACGCAGGGACATGGAGGCGTTTCTCCGGGCGACGCATACCGTGAATCTGGCGCAGGGCATGTCGTTCCGCGCCGTGAAGGCGATCCGTCCGGCGTCGATCGTCGGCACCGCATTCAACATGTCGCCCTGCGAGCCCGAGGGCGACAGCGAGGCCGACGCGGCGGCCGCTGAGCGCTGGCACGCCTTCATGAACGACTGGTACCTCTCGACCGCGCTGCGGGGCCGCTACCCGGAGGCTTTCCTCAGCGGCCCGCCTTTCGCGCGCATGGGCGTGCGCGAGGGAGACATGGATCTCGTCCGTGCCGAGCTCGACTTCATCGGCATCAACCTCTACTCGCGCACACTCGTTCGCGCCGTGCCCGGAGATCCGAACCTCGGCGCCACGGCCGTCGGCAATCTCGGAGGCAATCAGGGCCCGCGCACCGATTTCGGCTGGGAAGTCTGGCCGAACTCCCTGCGCGACATGATCCTGCGCGTCACGAAGGACTACGGACGGCGTCCGATCGAGATCACGGAGAACGGCTGCAGCTACGACGACGGCCCGGACACGAAGGGAGTGGTGCGCGACGAGCGCCGCATCGAGTTCTTCCGCGGCTATCTGGCCGCCGTCGCGGAGGCCATCGCAAAGGGCGCCGACGTGCGCGGCTACCACGCGTGGACCCTGCTCGACAACTTCGAATGGGCCGAGGGCATGCGGCAGCGCTTCGGCTTCGTGCACGTGGACTTCGCGACACAGAAACGCACGATCAAGGAGTCGGGCCGCTGGTTCGCGTGCGTGGCCGCTGAGAACGGCCTCGAGACGTAGCGCACCAGCGCCCGCCAGCCGTGCCGCTCGGAACGCAGGCCCGCCTGCGTCAGCTCGCGCGGCCGATCCGGCGCAGCAGCTTCGGGGTCAGCATCCAGACGAGTCTGCCGGCGCCCGGCTTCGGAGTCGCGTCGAAGTCGATGCGGGCGACGCCGCCCTTGCGCATCGGCGTGCCGTCGCCCGCGCGCCCGGCAACGGCCAGCGAGAGCAGCCGGCCGAGCCCGGGCTCGTGGCCGACCAGCGCCACGGTCTCTCCAGCGTCCCGGAGCTGGAGCAGCAGCCGCTCGGGCGCCCCTCCGGGCGCCAGCAGGACCCATTCTTCCGGCGCCGGACCAGGAAGCTGCTCCTGAAGGATTTCCGCCGTCTGCCGGGCTCTTACGAGCGGACTCGTGAGAATCCGCGTGAGCTCCGGCTCGAGCCGCCTGAGCCCGATCACGACGCGGGAGAACTCGCGCCGGCCGTCCGCTGTGAGGCGGCGCGCGGCATCCCCTCCTCGGGCGGGGGCCTCCTCGGCTTCTGCGTGGCGTACCAGGTAGAGCTGCATGTGCGGCAGGGTACCTGCCGGCGCCGGCGCTTGCGCCTGCCACGCGGGAGCGGGCAGTCTAGGGGCACGGAGGACGTGTGGAAGACCGGCTCGTGTACCTGATCGGTGCGCCCCGTTCGGGCTCGACACTGCTGGCGCGAATGCTCGGCGCACACCCTGCCCTCTTCGCGCCTGCCGAGCCTCACCTCATCACTCCGCTGGCGCACCTCGGCTTCTACGCGAGCGTCGAGAAGGCGCCCTACGACCCGATCATCACACGCGAGGCTGCGCACGCGCTCGTCGCGGCCCTGCCGCGCGGCGAGGCGGGCTATCTCGACGCCCTGCGTGCGTGCACGAACGCGATCTACGAGCAGCTCCTCGCCGCTTCCGGCACGGATCTGCTGCTCGACAAGACTCCGGCCTACGCGCTCGTGCTCGACTTCCTCGTCAGGCTCTATCCGAAGGCGCGCTACGTGGTGCTGACGCGCCATCCGCTCGCCGTGTGGTCCTCCTACGTCGATTCGTTCTTCGATGGCGACTACGCCGCAGCCCATGCGCACAACCCGATCCTCGAGCGCTACGTGCCGGCGATCGGGCGCCTGCTGCGCGAGCGTCCGGTGCCGCTGGTGCACGTGCGCTACGAGGACCTCGTCACCTCGCCCGCGCCGGAGCTCGGGCGCGTCTGCGAGCACGTCGGCATCGCGTTCCACGAGGCCATGGTCGAGTACGGCAGCGAGGAGGCCGCCCGGCCCGCGACCGCACGCGGTCTCGGCGACCCCATCACGGTCGCGAACGAGACGCGCCCCGTGACCCGCTCGCTCGCGCGCTGGGCACAGGCGCTGGCGGGGGATCCAGCGCGCACGGAGCAGTCGCGGCGCATCCTCGCCTCTCTCGACGATGCCGATCTCGTCGCGTGGGGCCATCCGCGCGCAGAGATCGAGGCGCAGCTCGACGCCGTGCCCGCGAGCGGTCCGAAGCACCGGCGCCCGAGGCTCGACCGCTACCGACTCGAGCGCCG
>CAYOIG010000581.1:0-4321 GCA_964403915.1 uncultured Myxococcaceae bacterium | reverse complement strand
GATTACTGCCCTGTGCGTCGTCGTGTTTCTGGAGATCCACCCATTCCAGGACGGCAACGGGCGGCTCTCCCGCATACTGACCACGCTCCTGCTCCTGCAGGCCGGCTACGCCTACGTGCCGTACAGCTCGCTGGAAAGCGTGGTCGAACAGAGCAAGGAAGGCTACTACCTGGCGCTGCGTCAGACGCAAGGCACGATCCGCACCGAGTCGCCGAACTGGCAACCGTGGCTGGTGTTCTTCCTGCACTCCCTGGCCGAGCAGGTGCGGTGCTTGGAGAAGAAGCTCGAGCGGGAGAAGATCGTGCTTGCAGCCATGCCTGAGCTGCAGATGCAGATCGTCGAGTTCGCCCGGGAGCACGGCCGCATCACCATCGGTAAGGCCATCAAGCTGACCGGGGCCAGCCGCAACACACTCAAGCAACACTTTCGTGCCTTGGCCGAACGCGGCACGCTGAACCAGCACGGCAGTGGCCGAGGAGTCTGGTACGACCTGCGCTGACGGGGCTTCCTGAGATCGCTCCTGGCGGTTGGTGTCGGCGGCAGCCTGCGGCAGCGCGCATGCCGCGACCCGTGCGTCCCTTCGGTGGGGACCCGGCAGAAGCAAGAGCGCGCATCGGCACGCGGCAAGCTCCTGCGGCCTCTGGGATTTCGCCGTTGCGTTCAGGCGCTCCCGTCTCGGGATTCTCCCATCGAGTCGGCCGTGGCTTCTGCCGATACGCCCGGCGGGGCTCGCCGCGGGCGGCCGCCGGAGGGATCCCGTCTCGATGCAGCTCGACGCCCCCGTCCTCGCGCTGATCCCCCTTGCGACGGGGCTGCTCACCAGCTTCCTGACCGTGCTGGTGCTGCGCCGGTACCAGTCGGCCACGGCGCCCGCGGTGACGCTGCTCTTTGCCGGCCTCTCGGTCTGGCTCTTCGCCGAGGGTCTGTCGCTCGAGATGAGCGACCTGCAAGACCGCATCCTGATGGGCAAGCTCATCTACCCGGGCGTGGTGTCGGTGCCCGTCGCGGTGCTGCTGCTCGCGGCGCGCGCTACGCGTCGCGACGGCTGGATCACCGCAAGGGCGCTCGCCGGGCTGTGGATCCTTCCGGCCGCGACACTGGCGGTCGTGGCCACGAACGGCCTGCACGGCTGGCTCTGGCCGAGCATCGATCTGGTCGAGAGCGCCGGTGGCACACGGCTCGTGTGGCGCCACGGCCCCTGGTTCTACGTCTCGCTCGCGTACGCCTACCTGCTGCTCGGGACGGCCACCTGGCTGCTCGTCTCGAAGTATCGCCGCGACTGGCATCGCTACCGGACCGAAGCTCTTCTCGTGTTCACGGGCCTTGCGGCTCCCTGGGTTTCCAACGCGATCTACGTCTCGGGGCATAGCCCGCTCGGAAACCTCGACCTGACGCCGTACGGTTTCGCGCTGACTGCGATCTTCCTGGCCTGGGGGCTCGGGCGCGAGGGAGTTCTCGAGGCCACTCCCGTGAGCCGGAGCACGGTGGTGCAGGAGCTCGGTGACGGCCTGCTCGTCCTCGACCCGCGCGGGCGAGTGGTCGACCTCAATGGTGCTGCCCGTGACATTCTCGGCGTTTCGGAGTCTGCCGTGCGTGACCTTCGCGTCGGTGAGGCGCTCGTGCGCTGCCCTCAGCTTCTCGCCCTCCTCGAACGCGCCTCGGCCGTCGTCTCGACCGCCGTGCAGATCGAGACTGCCCGCGGCCTGCGGAGCTTCGACGTGCAGGTCTCGGAGCTGCGCGAGCGGGGGCGCGAGATGGCCGGGCGTCTGGTCGTGCTGCGGGACGTGACGGATTACCTCCAGGCCAGCGAGGCGGCACGCGCGGCCGCCGTGGCCAAGTCGCAGTTCCTCGCCAACATGAGTCACGAGATCCGCACGCCCATGAACGGCGTTCTCGGTCTGGCGCAGCATCTGGCGCATCTCGAGCTCGACGGCGAGCAGCGAAGCCTGGTCGAGGACATTCTCGCCTCGGGCGGCGCGCTGCTGCAGATCATCGACGACGTGCTCGACTTCTCGAAGCTCGAGGCCGGGAAGGTTCGGATCGATCCCACGCCCTTCGATCCGCGGCGGCTCCTCGCCGACGTGACCCGGCTGCTGGGGCCTCGGGTGCGCGAAACCGGCATCCGTCTCGAGGCAGACGTCGCCGGCGACGTGCCGGCGTGGCTCCTCGGTGATGGCGGTCGCATCCGGCAGGTGCTTCTCAATCTCGCGAGCAACGCGGTCAAGTTCACCAAGCAGGGCCGTGTCGCGCTGCGCGTGCGCCGCGACGGGAGCCACGGTGACCCTGCGACGCTGCGTTTCGAGGTGTCCGACACGGGCATCGGGATACCGGCCGCGGCGCTCGAGACGATCTTCGATGCCTTCACGCAGGCCGATGCCTCGACGACGCGGCGCTTCGGCGGAACGGGGCTCGGTCTCACCATCTCGCGCGAGCTCGTGAGCTGCATGGGCGGAGAGCTGGGCGTCGAGAGCGAAGAAGGCAGGGGTTCGACCTTCTGGTTCGTGCTCCAGCTTCCGGTCAGTGCAGCCCCGGTACAGGCGGAGCCGGCGGGCGTCTCGGGCGCGGGGGCGCGTCGCCCGGCTGGCGTGCGAGCGCCGCGCGTGCTCGCGGCCGAGGACAACTCCGTGAACCAGCGGGTTCTCCTGCGTCTGCTCGAGCGTCTCGGCTGCAGCGTCGAGCTCGTGGGCGATGGTCGCGCGGCCGTCGAGCGCATGCGCGACGGGCCCTACGACCTCGTGCTGATGGACTGCCAGATGCCGGTGCTCGACGGCTTCGGCGCGACCCGCGAGATCCGCGCGCTCGGAGGGGACGCTGCGCGAGTTCCGATCGTGGCGGTTACGGCCCACGCGCTCCCGGGCGATCGCGAGCGCTGCCTCGAGCACGGGATGGACGACTACGTCAGCAAGCCGCTGCGGATGGACGAGCTCGAGCGCGTGCTCGCACGCTGGGCCGCGTGAGCGTCCGCCAGAAGGCTGTTCACGGCGTTCCGCAAGGGTAGAGTCTGCGCCCATGACGAGTCTCGCTGCGCACGCTGCGGCCGAAGCGGAAGTCCGGAATCCCCGGCTCGATGGCCTCCGCGGCCTCGCGATTCTTCCGGTGATGCTCTACCACCTGACTTTCTTCGGCCTCGCGACGAGTCCGCTCGACCAGGCGCTCACCTTCCTGCCCTCGCTGGGCTGGACCTCCGTCGACCTCTTCTTCGTGCTCTCGGGCTACCTCATCACGGGCATCTTGCGGCGCGCGCGGGGCTCGGAGCGCTACTTCCGTAGCTTCTATGCGCGACGGGCGCTGCGCATCTTCCCGCTCTACTACGGCGTTCTCGTCTTCTTCTTCGTGATCGCGCCGCAGCTGAAGGCCCTCGGCGACCCTGCCGCCTTCTGGACGCCCGGCGCCGAGCGCGAGACGGTCTGGTACTGGCTCTATCTGCAGAACCTCCACGTGGCCTTCACGGGCCAGTTCGACCATCGCTTTCTCGGCATCGCGTGGACGCTCTCGATCGAGGAGCAGTTCTACCTGGCATGGCCGCTCGTGGTCCTGCTCGCGAGCCGAAAGAGTCTGATCCGGATCTGCGTCGGCCTCATCGCCGGCGCCTTCGTGCTGCGCGTCGCCGCCGTCGCCGCCGGTGTGGCGCCGCTCGCGGTGCTGACCTTCACCTTCTGCCGTATCGATACGCTCGCCGCCGGTGCGCTGCTCGCGGTGCTCACGGAGTCTCCCGGAGCGCTCGACCGGATCGCGAGGCTAGCCCGCCGCGCTCTTCCCATCGCTGCCATGCTCTGGCTCGGAGTCGTATTCCTGGCTCGCAGTGCGACCGCAGTCGCGATCCCTCCCGGCCAGATGCTGACGCCGGACGAGCGCTCCCTGCTGGCGTTGGCCTTCACCAGCAGTCCCTGGGTACAGACCCTCGGCTACAGCTTCGATCTCGCCTTCTACGCCTCGCTGCTCGTCGTGGCGCTCGCCGCGCGTCCGCAAAGCCTCGTCGCGCGCTGCTTCGAGAGTGGATTCCTACGCAGCTTCGGGAAGTACAGCTACGCCATGTACCTCCTGCACGTCTTCCTGTCGGAGTTCGCACGGCCGTTCTACGATCCAAACCGCACCGAGCTTCCGTTCGTCGTGGAGCAGCTCCTCTGGTGGTGCGTGGCTCTCGCGCTGATCTGGGCGGTGGCGTGGGCGAGCTGGCATGGCTTCGAGTCCCCCATCCTCCGTCTGAAACGTTTCTTCCCGATGCGAGGCTCCGCTTCCGCGCGATGAGGGCGGGCGTCGCGAAGCCGGTTGTGCACCCACGCACGCGCTCAGTCCGCCGACGCCTCCCCAATTCGCGCGG
>CAYOIG010000580.1:0-2494 GCA_964403915.1 uncultured Myxococcaceae bacterium | reverse complement strand
GCTCGTGGTGCGGGTGCATTCTCGTTCTCCTCGTCAGGGGCTGGGATCGCGCCGCACGGCGCTGCGCCCGTGCTAGGCGCCGCCCCAGAGGCCGTGACCCCAGCGCACGATCGCAGCCAGCGCGATGCCGGCGACGACGGGAACGAGGCCGATCTCGCGCACGCCGCGCAGGGTCTGATTGCCGGTGAACGGAAAGAAAGGCGTTGCGGCCACGAACTCCGCATAGCCCGGCAGCCTCTGCGCGAGCTTGCGCTCGTCCTGGTGGCGGCAGCCCACGATCGCGAAGACGGGGAAACCTGCAAAGAAGGCGACGTCCGTGGCGCTGCCATTGGCGAGCAGGTGGAGCGCGCCGAAGAGGCCCATGCTCATGATCACCGGATGCCGCGTGATCCGGAAGGCGCCCTGCGGCTCCGCTCTGCCCGGTCTCACCGAGGCCGGACTCGGCTTCGTGAAGCCGGCCACGAGCAGGACGAAGGCGATGCCCATGCCGATCTGGAGGGTCCAGGTGAGAAGCGGGCCGTGTGGCAGCGTCCACAGCATGGCGCCCTCGTGCACGTGGCCGAAGTAGATCCGCACCAGCGGCACGAAGAAGGCGAGCGCCACCAGCGAGTAGAGGCCCTGGAAGGGCTGCGCGCCGATGCGTGCCACGAGCCGGTCGCGCACCGGCAGGTGCGAGAGCAGGAGGTGGGAACCAGCGAAGCCGAGCCAGAGCAGGACGATCGAGACGGCGGGGGACATGGGGGCCTTTCCGTGGGCGTGCGCGCCAGCATGCCACGCCGCGCGGCGGCCGTGCTGCGAATTCTCGCCCGCTCGCGCGTGTGCTACCCGAGCCTCCCGGGCGCGCCCTCGTCCAAGGAGCCCGCATGCAGCAGATGGCCCTCGATGGTCTGGTCGCCCTCCTCGATCTGGAGGAGCTGGAGGTGAACATCTTTCGCGGCCAGAGCCCGAAAGAAGAGCGGCAACGCGTCTTCGGTGGGCAGGTGGCCGGGCAGGCCCTGGTGGCGGCCGGGCGCACGGTCGAGGCGAGCGTGGTGCATTCGCTGCACGCCTACTTCCTGCGCCCTGGCGATCCGACGATCCCGATCCTCTACGAGGTGGACCGGATCCGGGACGGCAAGAGCTTCACCACGCGGCGCGTGGTCGCGATCCAGCACGGCCGTGCGATCTTCCATCTCTCGGCTTCGTTCCAGCATCCCGAGAGCGGCGTCGAGCACATGGCGGCGATGCCGGAGGCCCCTGCCCCCGAGACGCTCCCGACCTTTCTCGAGCGCATGCAGCCCCGGCTCGCGACGGCCGGCGAAGACCTGCGGCGCTGGATCCTTCGCGAGCGCCCGATCGACTTGCGCGAGGTCGACCCCGTGGACGAGTTCGCGCCCGAGAAGCGGCCGCCGCGTCAGCTCGTTTGGGTCCGCGCCGATGGCCGGCTGCCGGACGATCCCCTGCTGCACCAGTGCGTGATGGCCTACGCCTCCGACATGTCGCTGCTCGACACCACGACGCTACCGCACGCGCTCTCCTGGTGGGATCCGAACGTGCAGATGGCGAGCCTCGACCATGCGATGTGGTTTCACCGTCCGTTCCGCGCCGACGAGTGGCTGCTCTATGCGCAGGAGAGTCCGTCTGCCTCGTGCGCTCGCGGCTTCGCCATCGGAAGCTTCTTTGCGCGCGATGGCCGGCTCGTCGCATCGGTGGCGCAGGAGGGGCTGATCCGGCTGCGGGAGAAGCGGTAGCGCGCGTCAGCCGGTGCGGCCTGCCGCCGGCGGCAGCACGCGCGCGAGCAGCACCAGCCCGCCGAACGCGGCGAGCGCGGACGCCACGAGGACGCCCAGCTTCGAGGCGGCGACGAGCTGCGGCTCCTCGAACGCCAGCACCGTGATGAAGAGAGACATCGTGAAGCCGATGCCCGCGAGAACGCCCGCTCCGAGGATCGCGCTCCAGCCGACACCCTGGGGCAGAACGGCTACGCGCAGGCGCACCGCGAGCCACGACAGCAGCGTGATGCCGAGAGGCTTTCCGACCAGGAGACCGAGCGCCACGCCGAGCAGCACCCGCGAAGCGAGCGGATCCGCGAAGGCCTGCGTGTCGATCCTCACGCCGGCGTTGGCGAGGGCGAAGATCGGCATCACGAGGACGGCGACGGGCCGGTGCAGGGCAGCCGTGAGAGGCCTCAGCGAGGAGACCGGCATGAGCAGGCCGAGCAGCACTCCCGCGATCGTCGCGTGCACGCCGCTCGCCAGCATTGCCGCCCACACCGCGATGCTCACCGCTCCGTAGAGCAGATTGGGGGGCACGCCGCCCCGGCCCAGGGCGTAGACGGACCCGAGGCCCGCAGCGGCGATGCCGAGCGCTGGCAGCGAGAGCCCGTGGGTGTAGAACGCAGCGATGACGGTGACGGCCCCGAGATCGTCCACGATCGCGAGGGCCAGCAGAAAGACCTTCAGCCCCGGCGGCACGCGCTCTCCGAGAACGGCCAGCGCGGCAACGGCAAAGGCGA
>CAYOIG010000579.1:0-2425 GCA_964403915.1 uncultured Myxococcaceae bacterium | reverse complement strand
ACAACATCTACCTCGGCGACCGGAACGGCGTGCGGACGCCGATGCAGTGGAGCTCCGACCGGAACGCCGGCTTCTCGCGCGCCAATCCGCAACGCCTCTACCTCCCCGTCATCATCGACCCCGGCTTCCACTACGAGCACGTGAACGTCGAGGCGCAGACCGACAACACGCACTCGCTCCTCCTGTGGACGCGCCGGCTGATCGCGCTCCGGAAGCGCCATACGGCCTTCGGCCGCGGCAGCATCGAGTTCCTCACGCCGAGCAACTCGAAGGTGCTCGCCTTCATCCGTCGGCACGGGAACGAGCGCCTCCTCGTCGTCGCGAACCTCTCGCGGTTCGTGCAGTACGTCGAGCTCGACCTGCGCGAGTACGAGGGCGCGATGCCGGTCGAGCTGTTCGGGCTCAACGCGTTCCCGCGCATCGGCACCCTGCCGTACCTGCTGACGCTCGGCCCGCACGCGTTCTACTGGTTCGAGATCGTCCCCGACGAGCGCGTGGCGGCGCCCGCCCCGACGACGCCGGAGGCGCTGCCGGTCGTGCGCTCGTCGGGCGATGTCGGTGCGCTCCTGCGCGGCCCGGGCCGCGCGGCCCTCGAGAGCGCGCTGGCGCGCGTCATCCCGCGCCAACGCTGGTACGGCGACAAGAGCACGGCCGTGAAGTCCGTCAGCATCGTCGAGACCATCTCCGTACCGAACGGGAGCACGCCGGCCGGTTACCTGCTGTTCGTCGCAGTGCAATCGGTGAAGGGACAGACCGCCCAGTACGCCCTCGCGCTGCGCTTCGTCACCGGCAAGGAGGCCGCCGCCCTCCGGCGCGAGCGCCCCGACGCCGTGCTCGCCGAGCTCGAGCTGGTGGGGCCGAACGGCCTCCTCACCGGCATCTGCATCGACGCCCTCGCCGACCCCGGCTTCTCGACGGCGCTCTTCGAGCTGATCGCCCGCCGCCGGACGGTGTCCGCGACGGCGGGCAGCCTCGTCGCGTCGACGACGAAGCGCTTCGCGGCGCTGCGCGGCGAGCGCGAGGTGCCGTTGCCGCCGACCCGTCTCCACGGCGAGCAGACGAACACGTCCGTCCGCTTCGGCGATCGCATGATCCTGAAGCTCTTCCGGCGCCTCGCCGAGGGGACCAATCCGGAAATCGAGGTCGGGCGTTTCCTCGCGGCACGCCCGCAGGGCCCGCGCGTCGCGGCGGTGGCCGGCGCGCTCGAGTACCGCGTGAACGGACGGGAGCCCGTGAGCGTGGCGGTCCTGCAGGAGTTCGTTCCCAACGAGGGCGACGCCTGGCGCTACACGCTGGACCAGCTCGCGCAGTACGTGGAGCGCGCGCTGGTGCGGCCGGAGCGCGGCGCCGAGGTCCCCACCCCCACCGACGCGCTGATCGCGCGCATCGATCAGGAGCCACCGCCCCTCGTCAGCGAGCTGATGGGGACGTACATCGAGACGGCGCGCACGCTCGGGCATCGCGTCGCCGAGCTGCACCTGGCGCTGGCCGGCGAGCGTGACGACGCCGCCTTCGGGACGGAGCCGTTCGGGCAGCTCTACCAACGCGCCCTCTACCAATCGATCCGCACGCTCGCGGTGCAGGCGTTCCAGCGCCTGCGCGAGCGCATCCCGGCGCTCGCCGCCGCCGATGCCGCCGAAGCAAAGCGGCTGGCACGGATGGAGCCGCAGGTGATCGAGCTCGCACGCCAGGTGGTGGGCCAGTCGCTGTCAGGCCGGCGGATCCGCGGGCACGGCGACCTCCACCTGGGCCAGGTGCTGCGCACGGGCAGCGACTTCGTCATCATCGACTTCGAAGGCGAGCCCGCCCGGCCGCTCGGCGAACGCCGGCTGAAGCGCTCGCCGCTCCGCGACGTCGCCGGGATGCTGCGCTCGTTCGCGTACGCCGCCGCCACCGCATCGCGCGAGGCGCACGATCGCGGCTTCGCCCGCGGGTGGGACCTCTCCACCGTCGGTCGCTGGACCGTGTTCTGGCGCGAGTGGGCGGGCTCCGCCTTCCTGCGCGCCTACCTGCATCACATGGACGGCTCCGGCCTGCTGCCGAAGACGCGGCGCGAGCTCGACGTGCTGCTCCGCTGCCTGCTCCTCGAGAAGACCGTCTACGAGCTGCGCTACGAGCTCGACCACCGCCCGGACTGGGTCGGGATTCCCGTACGGGGCCTGCTCGATCTGCTCGGCGGCCCGGAGGCATGACCATGGCGCATGGACCCGCGCTGACGACGCCACCGTCGAGCCTGCTCGGCGATCACGATCTGCACCTCTTCAACGAGGGCACGCACCAGCGGCTCTGGGAGCGGCTGGGCGCGCACCCCACCGACGGCGGCTGCCACTTCGCCGTGTGGGCCCCCAACGCCGAGCGCGTGAGCGTCATCGGCGACTGGAACGGCTGGGCACCCGAGCCCGATCCGCTCGGGCGCCGCGCCGGC
>CAYOIG010000578.1:0-5341 GCA_964403915.1 uncultured Myxococcaceae bacterium | reverse complement strand
CGTCGAGCTGGGCCGGCGCTTCGAGCACCGCAAGCTGCGCCTGCGCTCGACCGTGGATGGCGCGACCGAGATCGGCGGCCTCATCCTCGACCCGGCCTACCGGAGACACCCGCGCAAATGCGGCAAGGCGCTCTCGATCGTGCGCTTCGCCTACATCTCGGCCCATCCGGATCGCTTCGAGCGTGACGTCATGGCCGAGCTGCTCTCGCCCTTCGAAGCGTCGGGAACGAACCTGCTCTGGGAGGCCTTCGGCGCCCGCTTCACCGGCCTCACCTACCGCGAGGCCGATCGCCTCTCCGTTCGCGACAAGCGCTTCATCGCCGATCTCTTCCCGCGCGATCCCGTCTACGCGACGCTCTTCCCGCCGCAGGTGCAGGCGGTGATCGGCGAGCCCGGCGAGACGGCCCGGGCTGCGCTGCGCATTCTCGAGAAGGTCGGTTTCCGCTATCTCCACCAGGTGGATCCCTTCGACGGCGGCCCCTACTACGGCGCGGCGCGCGACGCGATCACCTCGGTGCGCGAGCGCCGCGCGCTGGTGCTGCCGAGCCTCTCCGTCGAGACGGAGCTGGCGGCCGAAGGCTCCCTCGCGCTGGTCTCGGCCGAAGCGGCGCTCGGCTTCCGCGCCACGGTGGTGCCGCTCGATCCGCACGGCACGCCCGTCGTCTCGCGCGAAGCGCGTGAGGCGCTCGGCGTGAAGAGCGGCGATGCGCTCGCCGTGACGCCGCTGCCATGAGCGGCGAGCCGGGAGGCGTGCTGGTGAGCCGCTCACCGGCCGATCCGCGACACGAGCTCGGCCGCTTCGCCGTGGCGGATGCCGCGGCCGTGGATCTGGCGGTGGTGCGCGCGCGCGAGGCACAGCCCGCCTGGCGCGATGCCGGACTCGAGGCGCGCGCGGCGATCTGCCTTCGCTTTCGCGATCTCATTGGCGCGCGTAGCGAGGCGCTGGCGCGTCTCATCGCGCTCGAGGTCGGCAAGGCGCTCTGGGACGCGCGCGCCGAGGCCGCCCTGGTGCCCGCCAAGGTCGACGTGACGCTGGCCGACGGCCTGCGCCTCGTGCGCCCGCTCGAGGCGGGCCACGGCGCGCGCGCGACCTTTCATCCGCGCGGCGTGCTGGCCGTGCTCGGTCCCTTCAACTTTCCGGCGCACCTTCCAAACGGCCACATCGTCCCGGCGCTGGCCACGGGCAACACCGTGGTGTGGAAGCCGAGTGAGCTGGCGCCCGCCGTTGCGGCCTTCGTCGCGAGCGCATGGCAGGAGGCGGGTCTCCCGCCGGGCGTGCTCACGCTGGTGCACGGCGCCGCCGAGACGGGCCGCAGCCTCGCCGTTCACGCGAGCGTCGACGGCGTTCTCTTCACCGGCTCTTCGGCCGTGGGGCAGGCGCTCACGCGGGCGACCCTCGCTCAGCCCGGCAAGCTTCTGGCCCTCGAGCTCGGCGGCAAGAACGGCATCCTCGTGCTGGCCGACGCCGACCTCGACCTCGCCCTCGCCGAGACGGCCCTCTCCATCTGCGCCACGACGGGCCAGCGCTGCTCGTCGGCGAGCCGAGTCTTCGTCGAGGCCCCCCTCTTCGGTGCCTTCTCGGAACGCCTCGCGCAGCTGCTGCGTGGCGTTCGCCACGGACATCCGCTGGAGGACGGCATCTTCATGGGCCCCCTCGTCTCGGTGCGCGCGCACGAGAAGCTCGCCCACTACCGCCTGCTCGCACGCGAGGCCGGGGGAGAGCGCTTGGCCTGCGGCGAGACCGTGCTGCCGCCGCCCTACGCCGGGCCCGGCCTCGTCCGCTTCTCGCAGGCGGAGCAGACGCATCCCTACCAGCGCGACGAGATCTTCGGTCCCGAGGCCGCCCTCTATCCCGTGAGCGATCTCGAGCACGGCATCGCTGCGCTGGGTGACTCCGACTTCGGCCTCGTGGCGAGCGTCTTCACCCGGGATCGTTCGCATTACGAGCACTGCAGCGGCCGCGTGCGCACGGGCCTTCTCAACTGGAACCGCGGCACCATCGGCGCGAGCGCAAGACTCCCCTTCGGCGGCCTCGGCAGCAGCGGCAACGACCGGCCCGCGGGCGTGTTCTCGACGCTCTACTGCACCGTGCCCCAGAGCCACCTCGAACACGCAGGGGGCTTCGATCCGAAGACGCTCCCGCCCGGAATCCCGCGCCCGTGACCGCGAGTGCCTACCGGCGCACGGTGCTGATGGGCGACCCGACGCATTTCAGCGTCAAGGGAGGCGCCAACCCGCACACGCGAACGCGCTGGGGCACGCGCCGGAGCGTCGACCGCGCTGCGGCCATCGCGCAGTGGGGGCGGATGAAAGCCCTGCTCGAGGATCTCGGCGTGCGCGTTCTCGTGGTAGCGCCCGATCCCGCGCAGCCCGGTCTGGTCTACCCCGCCAACGCCGGTTTCATGACCGACGTCGACGCCGAGAAGCCGCTCCGCGAGAAGACCTTCTACCTCTCGAACCTGCTGCCGACCCGCGCCGGCGAGCGGCCGCACTACGAGCGAGTGCTCGCGGCAGCCGGCGTGCGAACGGCGTGCATCGACGAGGCGTTTCGCTTCGAGGGCGAGGCCGACTTCTTCCCCGCCGGTGAGCGCTACCTGCTGACCCATGGCCATCTCGAGAAGCAGCGCTTCGTGCCCGCGTTTGCAATCCCGCCCTGGCGTCGCGTCTACGGCTTCCGCACCGATGCGCGCGTCTCGTCCGTGCTGGCGCCGACCGTCCGGCCCGCTCCCGTGCTCTCGCTCGAGCTGGCCCTCGAAGCCCACTACCACGGAGACACCGCGCTCTGCGCCTTCGGCCCCGGGCGCGCGCATCTGCTCGTCTACCGCCGCGCTCTCTCCCCCCGGAGCTGGAAGATCGTGCACGCGGCCTTCGGTGAGCGCGTGATCGAGATCGAAGAAGACGATGCCGCCCGCTACGCCGCCAACTCGTTCACGCTCACGCAGAGCGGGGAGTCTTCGCTCGTGCTGCCGGCCGGCATCTCCGAGCGGCTGCTGGCGCAAGTGCGCGAGCGGGGCGTGCGGCCCGTCTGCGCCGACGTCTCCGAGTTCCTTCAGAAGGGCGGCGGGAGCGTGAAGTGCATGATCGGGGATCTCGGGCCGATGCGGGAGGAGGATCTCGCCGCGGCTCCGGCCCTGCCGGCCGGTGGGCCTTGACGCTCGCGCCAGTTGGCGCGATCATTGCGCCAACTGGCAGAGCCAGATCGCAGGGGTTCAGCGGAGGTTCGAGTCCGCGGAGGCTCGAGGTGGGCAGTCCGAACAGGCGTGACGTCGAAGACGTTCTGAGCGTTCTCGGGGGGCCGAAGATCGTGGGGCGCAGCGTGCGCTCGCCAGAGGCCCTGGCCGAGCGCGTGCGCGAGGGCCTGCCCTTCGCCGCACTATCCGCCGTGGTGGAGCAGTACGGAATCTCGCGTGACGTCGCGTGCGAGATCCTCCACCTGTCGCGCCGGAACTTCCTGCGCCGGAAGGAGCAGAGCCGCCTGTCTCCGGACGAGTCCGACCGGCTCTACCGGCTGGCTCGCGTGCTCGCGCATGCGAACCGCGTATTCGAGGATCCCGAGGAGTCGGCCGGCTGGATCCAGACGCCCAATACGGCGCTGGGCAAGCAGCAGCCGCTGACCCTTCTGGATACGGACATCGGCGTCCAGCAGGTCGACCAGGTCCTCGGCAGGATCGAGCACGGCATCATCGGCTGATGCGCGTATGGCGCATCTGCAAGGCCGCGCATTCCGCGACCGCCTTCACCGGCGAAGGAGCTCTCCTCTACGCCGGGCGCTGGCATCACCCGGGCACTCTCGTCGTCTACGCGTCCGAGAGTCGGGCGCTCGCGGCCCTCGAGCAGCTCGTTCATCTCCACCGGACCCGCCTCCCGCCGCATTTCGTCTGCTTCCCACTGGACATCCCGGACGACGTCGCGATCACCGAAGTGCGAGCCCGGGATCTGCCGGCCGGGTGGCGCAGGCACCCGGGCCCGGTGGAGCTCCAGGACATCGGCACGCGCTGGGCAGAGTCCCGCAAGACCGTCTGTCTCGCGGTGCCATCGGCAGTCGTGCTGGGAGAACACAACCTCCTGCTGAACCCGCGCCATCCCGATTTCGCCAGGCTCGCGATCGGCGATCCCGAGCCTTTCGAGTTCGATGAGCGCCTCGTCGGGCCGTGACCGGCGGCCGCTCGACGGATTCGGCCCTTTGTGGCCTATTCTGGCCATGAAGCGCGTCCGCATCGCCGAGCTCAAGGATCAGCTGTCCAGATACCTGCGCGCCGTGGAACGGGGGGAGGAGATCGAGGTGACCGACCGCGACCGGCCCATCGCCCGAATCGTGCCAATCCCGGGCGGGACGGAGGTGGAGATCGTCCCCGCGACGGCGTCGCCGCGAGACTTCCGGGCGCAGCGGCCGCAACCGGCAAGATGGCCGATCGACTCGGTCGAGCTGCTCCTGCGCGATCGCCACTCGCGGTGAACATCTACGTCGACGCCTCGGTGCTGCTCCGCGTCGTGCTGGGCGAGCCGGGGTGCTTGCGCAGCTCTCCGCCTTCGACCTGGTTCGCATCGGGCCGCGCGTGCTCGAGCACGCCGCACGCGCAGTCGTGCCGGTCAGCTCCCGCTGCGCTCCGGGCCGCCCCTGCGCGTGGCGGTGAGCGTCACGATCTCGTCGCTACGCGGGTGGCGGCAGAAGCGGCCGTGACCGAAGGGGAGAGCCCAGCGGCAGGGATGCGCGGCGAGGCAGTCGACGAGGTCGCCTGCTCCCGTGTCCTTCGCCGCGCATAGGTCGACGTCCGGCGGGAGGTCGTGGGGGGCGTCGCGTTCGGGGATCATCGCCTTCGGTCCGGAGGGCTCTTGCCCGTCGGCTGCTCACACTGAGTCAGACGAAGAGCGAGATTCTGAGACGTGATGGCTCATTGCGCAAGGAAACTGTGAAAAAATGTGCCTGACCGTTCCCTGATCATTAAATGTGCCTCTAATGGCACACTCCTGCTCGACCGGGATCCCTGTTCCTCGAGCACGCGCGGCCGGTCAGGCCAGCAGCGCCCCCCGCTCCGCGAGAAGCGCGCGCAGCACGGAGCGGTGGCAGTGCCGCTCGTCGGGGCAGTAGCAGCCGACCGAGAAGTCGGCGTGGCGGGAAAGGGCCGCCAGGAGGTCGAGGAGGCGGCTGCACGGCGCCTGCTTCATCTCGCTCCGGTAGCGCCGCCCGAAGGCGAGCCACTGCTTCTCGTTCGCGGCGGCCTGGCCGAGCTTCACCAGCGCTTCGCTCGGCGCGAGGTCCGGCAGCCACACGTCGTAGAAGTCGCGGCGCGCGAACTCGGCCTTCGGAACGCCGCGCGGCGGCCGGCGCACGGTTCCGACG
>CAYOIG010000577.1:0-2907 GCA_964403915.1 uncultured Myxococcaceae bacterium | reverse complement strand
CGCTGCCTCGAGCACGGCGAGGGTCTCGGGGGAGAGCGCCGTCCAGCCGTCG
Organism: uncultured Myxococcaceae bacterium; assembly: GCA_964403915.1. Taxonomy (GTDB): domain Bacteria; phylum Myxococcota_A; class UBA9160; order UBA9160; family UBA9160; genus MYXO. The sequence goes on along the minus strand of CAYOIG010000577.1, from coordinate 2,855 downwards.
CCGGCCCGGCGGTTCACGGCCGAGATCTCGCTCGTCTCGCGCCACTCGGAGAGGAGGCCCTCCATGCGCTCGATCTCGGCGAAGCCGCGCTCGATGGCCGTGCGCCCGCGCTCGCGATCGGGATCACGAACCACGATCGTGACCAGCGTACCGAGGGCCAGCCGCGAGATGGAGATCTCGGGCGGCCCGGGGGCGGCCGGCGCCGCCGACGGTGCGGAAGGCCGCCCACACGCCAGCAGGAAGACCGCTGCCGCGCACGCGGCCCACGAGCGGCCAGCACTCACTCCGCCGGCCCTACGCGCCTTCGTTCACCCAGGCTTCGAGGTCCTCGGGCACGCCCCACGGATCCTCCGCAACGCTCTCCGTCCGGCCGCCGAAGTTCGCACGGAACATCTCGTCGAAGTGCCCGATCATCCGCTCGGAGCCGAGACCGATCGCTTTCAGCGTCGGGATCACGAAGCCGCGCAGGGGACCAAGGCGGCCACCGGATTTCTGGAGCTCGGCCGCGATTGCCTCGCGCTCCTTCGCGATCTCGGCGAAGGCCGTCATGGGGTCGAGGCCCGACTTCTTCCAGACCTCGAACACCGACTGCCGCATCGAGACGCCGGCGCGCGAGTCGACCAGCAGCCGCGCCGACTCGAAGGCGGAGTCTTCGAGCCGGTGACGCTCTTCCTGCGAGAGCGAGGGAATCACGGCCGAGAGATACTTGATGCCGTAGCCGGTGTGGCGCGCCTCATCGCGCGAGACGAGGGTGAGGAGCTGCTTCAGCAGCGGCTCCTGCGTCTGGTTTCGCATGTCGCGGAAGGAGTAGAGCGCGAGGCCTTCCGTCACGACGTTCATGCCGACGGCCTTCTCGAGCCAGCTCTCCGCAGTGAGAATGCCGTCGAGAAGCTTCTTCAGCGAAGGCGCGATCGGATGCACCTCGTCGAGGAGCTGGATGTAGGCGGCGAAGACCTCGACGTGGCGCGCCTCGTCCATCGTCTGCGTCGAGGCGTAGAGCTTGCCGTCCATGTGGGGGACGGCTGCGACGAGCTGCGCGGCCACCATGAGCGCGCCCTGCTCGCCGTGGAGGAAGTTCGAGAGCAGGAAGGCGGCCGTGCGCCGCGAGACCTCCCATCTCGTCTCGGGCGACAGGTTCTGCCAGAACGTCGTCTTCTGGATCGGGAAGCCGCCAACGCTGAAGGTGCGCGAGAACGCCTCGGAATCGATGCCCGCGGCCCAGTCGAGATCGCGCAGCGCGATCCATTGCCGCTCGAGGGCGTTGGCGTAGAGCGTGCGGAGCTCGTCGATCTCGCTCTCGTAGTTCCAGCTGTAGAGGGCGGTGAGGGCGGCCTTTACGGCATCGCCGTCTTTCGGGTGCGTCGCGGGAAGATGGGGCGGCATGGCCCGGCCAGAGTGCCCCCCGGCCCGAAGTGAGTCAAGCCACGCTCTGGCCGCTCAAGGCCTTTCCCCCGCGCTCCGATGGGCCGGGGATGGGCATTCCGGATCCCGCCTGCCCGGTCTGCGACGCGGACCTGATGTTCGCCGGCGACGAGCGCGCAGGCGATCTGGTCCACTGCACGTTCTGCGGCGCACCGTTCCTGCTGCGCGAGCGGCCGCGACGGCCCGACGAGGACGAGGCGCGCTGGGAGCTGGAAGAGGAGTTCTAAGGGCACTGCGCGCGCTGAGCCGCAGTGGCTGTGCCTAGATCGGTACATGCTCCGGCGCCGGGATCAGCGAGGCCGCACGCCGGCGGGCCTCCCGCAGATCGCTGCTCCACGGCAGATGGTCCTGCAGCAGCGACCCCTCGAGCGCGCGCAGGCTCGCGCGTGATGGCGAGGCGAGGCAGAAGCCGACGCCGCGGCGCTGCGCCGCGCGGAAGCCTCCGACGAGCGCCGTCACGCCGTGCGCCGTCATCGCGCTCACGCGGGCGAGATCGACGACCAGGCTCACGCCCGAATCGGCGAGCTGGGTGAGCGTGCCCTTCAGTTCCACGAGCGCGTGATCGTCGAGGCGCCCCACCGGCGTCACGACCGCCGTCTCGAAATGCCGGCTCTCGTGGACCTCGATCGCGAGCGCATGATCCGCGGACTCCCGCCAGAAGTGACGCCGGTCGGGCAGCACGTGCTGGCCCGAGCGCAGACGGCGCAGCACGAAGCGCGCGAGCGTGCGCAGCCCGTAGCACGAGCCCTCGGCCAGGGTCCTGCGCCCGAGCACGGCGCTGCGGAAGTCCTCGGCCGTGTGGCCCGGAAAGCTCGTGAAGCAGCGGCCGACGGATTCGAGGAAGTGACCATCGGAGGAGCCGATCTGGGCCTTCTCGCCGAGCCGACGCGCCGCCTTCCGGTTCGCGCGGAACTCGGTGAAGTTCGAGTTGCGGATCTCGACCGCGTCGAAGGGCAGGCTGAGGATGAGGTCGCCGACTCCTACCAGGTTGTTCCACTTCATGAGGTTCGTGTAGGGATGCGCCGCGATGGCGAGGCCGCCCTGGCGGTGGATCGCCTCGATGGTGCGCGCGGCCTCGAGGCCCGGAGGGATCCACTCCTCGAGGAAGAGCCCGATGACGTGACCTTCCCGGGTCGAGACCTCTTCGCCGACGATCACCTGCATGCCGCTGAAGACGTCGGGATTCTCCTCCGCGTAGCGGCGGGCGCGCAGCGCACCGTCGATGGTGTCGTGGTCGGTGATGGCCACGACGCGCAGCGGGGTGCGCGTGAGGCAGAAGTTGAGGGTCTCCTCGGGCGTCGCCGTGCCATCGCTGTAGGTCGTGTGGAGATGGAGGTCGGCCCGGCCGATCCCCTTCTGCTCGGTTGCGTCCGGCATGCGCAACGCATCGGCACGCGCGGCAGGCGACTCGAGCGCCGCGGACGGCCTGGCGT
>CAYOIG010000576.1:0-6963 GCA_964403915.1 uncultured Myxococcaceae bacterium | reverse complement strand
GCGTTGCCGTCGTCGCAGCCGCTCGGGCAATCGGCGAGCGCCGGAGGGGCACCCAGCACGAGTGCAGCGACGAGCGTGAACGTCGACAGAAGCCTACGGATCACGGCGTCTCCCCCGGGATGCCGCCAACCTGTGCGGCCTCTCGGGAAGGAGTCTATCGGCACGGAACGACCTGGACAGGGAAAATTCGCGAAATCGTCGCTGGCTCGACTGTGCCGATCCATGCGCATATCCGGGGCACACGGGAGGGTTCCGCCGCCGCCTCCCAGGCTCAGGCCTGTTCCCCGGCCAACTCGCCCATCTTCCGTGCCAGCTCGAGATCGAGGCCGGTGATGCCGCCGGCGTCGTGGGTGGTGAGATCGACGTCCACGCGATTCCAGACGTTGCGCCACTCGGGGTGGTGGTTCATGGCTTCGGCCGCGAGCGCGACCCGCGCCATGAAGCCAAAGGCCGCGCTGAAGTCGGCGAAATGAAACGAGCGGTGGAGCTTGCCCTCGCGGAGCGTCCATCCGGCGAGCGTTGCGAGCGCCGCGTGAAGCTCGCTCTCGGAGAGCCGTGTCGGCCGCGCCACCCTCAGCCGTCCTCGCGCGCGACGTCCTGGCGCGGGATCTCCTCGCGCCGGATGGCCGCGACGAAGGCTTGCAGCAGCGCGCTGCGCACGTGGCTCCGCGTGGCGCCGCCGTAGACGGCGCGGAAGGCCTTCAGCGGGATGATGCCCTTCGCCATGGAACGGTGACCACCGCCCACGCCGAGGCCCTCCACCACCGCACGGACCACGTCCCCGGCGGCGCGCACGTGCCCGACGTTCCGCACCGAGAAGACGAGATCCGAGCCGACGATGCCGGCCGCGACGGCCCACTCGGCGTCTTCGGCCTGGAGCGCCAGATCGGCCACCTGCGGGATCACGTCCTCGCGCACGCGGCCGAGGACGAGCAGGTGAACACCCTCCTCCACGGAGGACCGCGTGAGCGCGCGACCGAGGGCGCGCAGATCCGCCGTGGGCAGGGCCGGCCTCTCGATGCGGCGCAGCAGTGCCGGGCTGTGTTCGGAATGGACGTAGGCGAAGGCGTCGATGTCTCGCGCGCTCGTCTCGCGGCCGAGGAGCTGCGTATCGGTCTTGATCCCGTAGAGCAGGGCCGTGGCGAGCTTGGGGTGCAGCTCGAGAGCCGCCGCACGGATGTATTCGGTGAGGATGGTCGAGGTTGCGCCATAGGGCGTACGGATGTCTTTCACGAGCGCGTCGTAGCCGCCGCGCTCCGGGTGATGGTCGACGACCACGTCGATGTTGCGCAGCCGCGGCGAGACGTTGTCGCCGAAGACGGGCGGCTGCACGTCGAGAAGCGCGAGCGCGTCGAACTCGTCGAGACCCTGGGGCGAGATCCTGCGCACCTCGATTCCGAGCGCGTGCACCATCGCGCGGTTCTCGGGGCGCGTCACCTCGCCGAAGGAGACGAGCGGCGCCGTGGTTCGGTTGCGGCCGAGAAGCGCGCGCAGGGCATAGCCGCAGGCGATGCCATCCGGATCGGGATCGGGCTGGAGCAGGATCGCGATCTTCTGGCGCGCGCCGAGTACACGGCGAACGGCCATCACGCGCTGCAGGTTGTTCAGGTGGTCGAACTCGTCGTCGACGTCGTCGCGGATCAGCGAGCGGAGCCCGGTGCGCCGGAGGCACGGGTGCTCGGGCAGGTCGTCCGCTGCGAGGCCATCCGAGAGCACGAGAACCGGTGCGCCGGCCGGACCGGACTGGGCGATCGCCGCCACGGCAGCGCGCACGAAGGGCGCATCCTCCGAGACCAGCGCGAAGCCGTCTCCTTCCTTGGCGTTCAGCTTCTGGAACGCCTCCGGCGCGAGGCCGCCGGGCAGGGCGCGGAAGCCGCCGGGCCGGGCGCGCGACTCCTCCTCACGTGGCACCCAGAACAGCTCCTCGTTCTCGGCTGCCCCGATCCGGGACCACAGCCGTGCCAGCTCCGCGCCGTCGCAGACGATGATCCGGCGTGCCACGGGGCGGAAGTCTAGCCAACGCCTGGCGCCGCGGCCGCAAGTCCCCGTCCGAACAGTGTTCTGCGGGTCTGTGAACCCGTTCACAGCAGTCTGGCGGCGATCGTGGTCTGATTCTGGTGATTCGTCGTGGAGGCGTGCCATGAGTCTTGCGACCCGTTCCGCTGCTTCGCCCTGGCGGGCTCCGGTCGTCCGCGCGGCGGCTCCGTCGGCTGCGCCGCGACAGAGTTCGCTTGCAGCGGCGTACCGGACGGCGTGCCCGTTGTGGTCGTGGCTCTTCGAGTCGACCACGCTCTCGCCGCTCGCGGTAGGCACGGTCGTGGCATCGGGGCTTGCGCTCGTGTTCTTCGTTCTCGACGCGCTCGAGGGCAACGTGGCTTCGGTGCTGCGAGGCAAGGTAGCCCCGTGGCGTCACGTCGAAGTGCGCAGCGCGATCGTTGTCTCCACGCTCCTCGCAGGGGTGATCGTGATGCACCGCTACGAGGAGCTCGGCATGCGGCGGGACGTGGATCGGCTCGCGCCGCAGCTGGTGGGCGGGGCCGCGCGGATGGCCGGTGCTCACGGGGGGGCGCGCGCCCCGGCGCTGCGCCTGCCGGGTGCCCTCGGCGCGCTGCTGATCACCTCTCTCGTCCCGATGCTCTACCTCGACCCTTCACGATTTCTCCGCGCGCAGACCTGGGCTCTTCCCTCCGTTCTCTTCGACCTCGGCGTCGGCGCCATTCTCGGCTGGACGACTTTCAGGACCCTCTTCGCTGCGATCGCGGAGGATCGCCGGTTCGCCCGGCTCGCAGGCCACGTGCGTTCGATCGATCTTCTCGATCTGTCACCGCTCTACGTCTTCGGCCAGCGCGGCTTGCGTCGCGCGCTGCGCTGGCTGCTTCTGGTCTCGATTGCGGCACTCGTCTTCTTCGATGCGGGCAAAGCCGCGCCGCCGGCCGTCGTGCTCACCGGGATCTTTGGCTTCGCCTCGTTCTCGTTCCTGCTGCCGGTCTGGGGCGCGCATCTCGGCATACGCGCCGAGAAGCACCGGGAGCTCGCAACGCTGCGGGTGAGGATTGCCGAGGAGCGTGCCCGGCTTCGCGCCGCGGGCTGGAAATCGGCCGCGGCGGGCGGGCGCTTCGCGGATCTACTCGCCTACGAAGCCCGGGTGAGCGCCGCACGGCCCTGGCCCTTCGACGTTTCGACGCTCCTTCGCCTCGCGCTCTACGCCTGTCTGCCGCTGTGCTCCTGGCTCGGCTCGGCCGTCGCCGCGCACGTCGTGGAGGCGCTGCTCGGGTAGGTCTCGCGACACGAGACCACGGACCTCGATGCCGGAGCCACCTGCTCTGCTCAGCGCTCGATCAGGGTGAGATAGGCGGCGGCCTCCAGTGCAGCGATTGCGGCGATCGCAACGACGGCGCCGCCCACCGGTCCGAGGCGTCGTCGCCGCAGCACCACCACGGCGCCGCGAGCACCGAGCGCTGCCAGCAGCCCGAGCGCGGCGATCGCCGCCAGACGCCGGTCGCGAAATGCGAGCACGAAGAGCGGGGCCAGGTTGGTCGCGACCATGCCGATGGCGACCGCCAGCACCGGCCAGAGCAGCGAGTCGTCGAGAAAGGGGCGCAGCCAGGCCTCGAGGCGCTCCTCCCCGGACGGCTCGGAGACTCGAGACGGGCCGCGCTCTTCTTCCGGCATGCGGCGGAGGTATCAGAAACGACCGCGACGACAAGGCCAGGCCGCCGCCGTTCCCGCCACTTGCTGGCGCACGGGAGCGATCTTCCCGACTCTACACGGGGGACGGTTCCAGGGATGAAACGAGGGAGGGTTGGGCTCCGATGACCACGCCGCCGCTCACACGCGATCTCTTCGTCGCTCGCTACGGGCGCTACTTCGGCGTCGATCGCGTCGAGGCGATCCGCAAGCTCAATTATCTGCTGATCGAGGCGCGGGGCGAAGGGCCCTATGTCTACGACACCGAAGGGCGTCGCTACCTCGACCTCTGGAACGTGGGCGGCATCCACAGCCTCGGCCATCGCAACCCCGTCGTGGTCGCCGCCATGCAGGAGGCGATGCGTAGCGAGGACTTCGGCTCGCTGTTCTACTTCAGCGAGGCGAAGGCGCGCCTCGCCGAGACACTGGCGCAGACCGGCCCTCCCGGGCTCGAGGTGACGATGCCAGCCGTGACCGGCAGCGAGGCCATTGACCAGGCCATCAAGATCGCGCGTGGCACGACCGGCCGCAGCGAGATCCTGCACGGCGACCACGGCTACCACGGCGTAACCGGCTTTGCGCTGTCGATGATGGCGCCGGGCGAGATGCGTGACTGGGCCGAGCCCCTGATCCCCGACTTCCGCGCGGTCGAGTACGGCAACATCGATGCGCTTCGAAATGCAATCAGCGAGCGCACGGCGGCCGTCGTGCTCGAGCCCGTTCGCACCGACTTCGACGGCCGGGCTCCGGCGCCGGACTATTTCCCGGCCGTTCGACGCCTGTGCGACGAGACGGGCGCGAAGCTGATCGCCGACGAAGTGGTGACGGGCATGGGCCGTCTCGGGCAGCTCTGGGGCAGCCTGCGCTGGGGCGTGAGTCCGGACATGCTCGTGACGGCGAAGGGCTTCTCCGGTGGCCTGTTTCCGATGGCCGCGGTGCTGATGCGTCCGGGGACCCTCGACTTCTGGGGAGAGAACCCGTACCGGATCATCTCCTCCTACGCCTGGTCGAACGTCGGCGCCGTCGTGTCGCGAACGGCGATCGAAGAGACGATCCGGCTGCTGCCCCGCGCCAACGCCATGGGCGACCGCCTCGATGCCGTCGTGAGCGATCTCGCGGCGCGGTACCCGTCGCTGATCCGCTCCGTACGCCGCACGGGCCTGCTGTGGGCCCTCGACTTCCGCGACGAGATGGCCGGTGCCCTGTTCGTGATCGGCCTCTTCCAGCGGGGCGTGATCGTGGTGGCGTCGTCGCAGAATCTGGCCGTGCCGAAGCTCTATCCGTCGCTGATTCTCGACGATGAGCAGATCGACGAGCTCGCAGAGAAGGCGGGGGAGACGCTGGCGAGCCTCGGCTGAAGCCAGCGTCTCTTCGTTCCAGCTTCCATCCTCTCCCTACCCGGGGAAGTAGGCGGGCCAGACCAGCGCATCGAGCAGGGCGGTCTGCACCGAGAATGCAATCGCACCCGCCACGGCGACTGCCCGCGCAACAGGCGCGTGCGCAGGCCGCGCGCTCGCGACGGCCACCAGCATGCCGAGCGAGCCGACACCGACGAGCGCCAGCGTCACTCGGATCGCGAGCCAGAGCAGCCCACTCGGCGCCTCGAGCATCGAGAACGTGAGCGGCATCCAGAGTGCCGACGGGATCAGGATGAGCGCGTAGAGGATGTGGAAGCTGCCGAAGCCGAATCCCCCGGCGATGCGGGTCGCGTGCGGGTCGAGCCTGCGGAAGACGAAGAAGCTGAAGGCGAAGTAACCGGCCGCCGCGAGCAGCATGCTTACGGTGTAGAGCGGACGCAGCCCCTCCGGCACGCCTCCCCAGACGTCGCCTCGGGTGAGCGGATTCGAAGCAATGCCGTGGGCATAGCTCCCGAGCACGGCGAGGCCGCCGGCGACGTTCAGCCAGAGCAGCGAGCGGAGCGCGGTCTTCCGGTCCGGTCTTCCCGGCCTCGCACCTGCGTCGCGTGATGCAGCGGTCGTGATCGTCGTCATTGGGACCTCCCGTGGCAGCGTTGCTGCGGCTCTCGATGAGCCGAGATGCCTTTGCGAAAATCTATACGAATAGAATATTCTGTCAATATTATATCATTACATCAATGCGATCGATGACGCGGAAGGAATCGAATATAACCGAACGAATACAGCATATTGACCGCTATCAAGGCCCTCATTCGAGCTCTGGCAGGAAAAGATTAAACTTGTACGAAACATGCTTTCCGGCTAGATTCCACCCATGCCCGCCAAGCCCAACCCCACGGTCGAGCCGACCTACCCGCTCCGCTCCGTGGTGCGCCTGACGGGCGTATCGCACGAGGTGCTGCGCGCGTGGGAGCGGCGCCACGGCGCCATTTCGCCCCTGCGCACGCCCGGCGGAACGCGGCGCTACCGGGCGTCAGACCTCGAGCGCCTGCAGCTGCTGAAGGCGGCGGTCGAGGCCGGGCATCGCATCGGCCGGATTGCCGGCCTCGGCAACGCCGAGCTCGGCCGACTGGTGCGAGAGCCCGTGTCACTGCCGCGCGAGCGTCTCGATGAGATCCTCGATGCGGTCGGCGTTCTCGACGCTGCCGAAGCGCAGCGGCTCCTCTCTCTCCAGCTCTCCTCGCTCGGAGCCGTGCGGTTCGCCCGCGAGCTGGCGACGCCGCTCGCACGCGAGATCGGGGCGCGCTGGGCCGGCGAGCGCATGAGCGTCGCATCGGAACATCTCGCGTCTGCGATTCTTCGTTCGTTGCTCGGTGCTTCCCTGCAGCCAGGCGCCGCGGCGCTGCGCGGTGTGCGCATCGTCTTCGCCACGCTCGGCGGCGAGCGGCACGAGCTCGGACTCCTGATTGCGGGACTGGTGGCGCTCGGGGCGGGAGCGAACCCGATCTATCTCGGCGCCGAGGTTCCGGTCGAGGATCTGCTGGGTGCAGTGGTGCGCAGCGGAGCGACGGCGCTCGCGCTCAGCGTCATCGCGGAGCCGACCGGCGACGTGGCGAGATCCATCGCTGCGCTCCGCGGGGGGCTTCCCGCGAACGTGTCGCTGTGGATCGGCGGCTCCGGCGCAAGCACCCTCGAGAGGTCGTCCGGAGTCGATCGAATCGAGACTCTCGATCAACTCGAGAGCCGCGTTGCGCTGCTCGGCGCCGGCACGGCGGAGGCACGATGAAGAGCGAAGTGGAGCGCAAAGGGCCGTGAGCTGGGACTACCGCCAGCGAATGGGGGCAGCATGAGCTCGCCGGGACGCATCCTGCTGACGGGAGCCTCCGGATACGTCGGGGGGAGGCTGCTCCGCCGGCTC
>CAYOIG010000575.1:0-3432 GCA_964403915.1 uncultured Myxococcaceae bacterium | reverse complement strand
AAGAGCTCATCTGCGGGTTCATCGGACTTACGGGAGGGCGACAGCTTCCGGACGACCCTGCAGCAGGTGCCGCGACCCTGCTCTACTCGGCTCCGCGGAAGGCCGCGGTATCCCTTCAAGACCGTGAAGATGGCAGCTTCGGCCGCCAAGCGGCGGCGTCACCCAGATAGGATGCCGCCCCCACGCTCTCCCGCACGATCCCCAGCAGCTCATCGAGATCGCCATCCGAGATCGTGAGCGGCGGCGCGACGTAGACCACGTTGCCGAGGGGCCGCAGGTAGGCGCCGCGGCGGCGGGCTTCGGCGTGGACGCGCCAGCCGGCGCCGGCGAGGTAGCCCTCGGGGCCTTCGAGGTCGAGGGCGCCGATCATGCCGAGGGCGCGCGTGCGGGTGACGCCCGGCAGTGTGGCCATCTCGGCGAAGGCCCGGGCGATGCGGGGCGCCTTGCGTTGCACCTGTCTCACCACCTTCTCGTCTTCGAAGACGCGCAGCACCTCGCAAGCGACTGCGGCGCCGAGGGGGTTTCCGCAGAAGGAGTGGCCGTAGTAGAAGGCTCGCTCGGGCTCGCCGAGAAAGCCGCCAAAGATGCGGCCCGTTGCGAGGGTGGCGGCCATGGGCAGCATGCCGCCCGTGAAGCCCTTGGCGGTGCAGAGCAGGTCGGGAGCGATGCCGGCGTGCTCGCTGGCCCACATCGCACCGGTGCGGCCGTAGCCGCTGAAGACCTCGTCGCAGACGAGAAAGACGTCGTGCGCGTCGCAGAGCTCGCGCGCGGCGCGCAGATAGGCCGGGTCGTAGAGGCGCATGCCGGCGGCGCCCTGCACCACGGGCTCGAGCACCACGGCGGCAATCGAGTCGGCGCCCTCGCGCACGGCGCGCTCGAGCGCCTCGAAGGCGCGCGCGTAGGCGACGGCGTCGCCGGGCACGGGGACGTGGATGCAGTCGAGCAGCACGCCGGCGAAGGGGCGGCGGAAGATCTCGACGCCGCCGAGGGCGGTGACACCGAGCGTCTCGCCGTGGAAGGCTCCCTCGAGGGCCACGAAGCGCCGCCGCTCGGGCCGTCCGTTCTGCGCCCAATATTGGAGCGCGAGCTTCATGGCGACCTCGACGGCCGTCGAGCCGTCGTCGCTGAAGAAGACGTGGTCGAGACCCGCAGGCGTAACGCGCACCAGCGCCTCGGCCAGCTCCGCCGCCGGCGCGTGGGTGATGCCCGCGAGCGCGGTGTGGCAGAGCACGTCGGCCTGGCGCTTCAATGCAGCGACGAGCCGCGGGTGATTGTGGCCGAGCGCCGCCACCCACCAGGAGGAGTTGGCGTCGAGGTAGGAGCGCCCGTCGGCGTCGTGAAGCCGCGCGCCCTCGGCGCGCACGATCACGAGGGGGTCGGTCTCGTCCTGGTACTGACGCATGGGCGTGTAGGGATGCCAGACGAGCCGCTTGTCGAGGCCGACGATGCGCTCGCGCTCCCCGCTGTCCATGCCCTTCGCCAGATCTCTAGCCCGCGAGCTCCGCCATCAGTCGCAGGGCCTCGGGCTGACCCGCGCCGAGCAGCATGCTCGTGACCTTCGAGCTCTTCCACGCCGCGAAGCGCTCGCGGATGTGCGCCGCGGGGCCGACGAGGGCCGTCTCGTCCACCAGCTCGTCCGGCACCAGCGCCATGGCCTCGGCCTTCTTCCCGGCGAGATAGAGATCCTGGATCTTCACGGCCTGCTCCTCGTAGCCGAGGCGCTTCGCGTAGTCGTTGTAGAAGTTCTTGCCCCGCGCGCCCATGCCGCCGATGTAGAGCGCGAGCATCCCCTTCACGGGCATGCGTGCCCTCTCGATGTCGTCGCTCAGGATCACGGTCACGAAGGGCGCCACGTCGAAGTTCGCGAGGCTCTTGGTCTTCCAGCCGGGCTTGCCGGCGTTCTCGGCGTTGGCTCTGGCGAAGCCCTTCTCGAGGCCGGGCGCGAGAAGATCGAAGCGCTCGGGGTTCATCCAGACCGGGATGAGGCCGTCGGCCACCTCGGCGCTGCACTCGATGCCGGCCGGGCCGATCGACGCGGTGTAGATCGGAAGATCCTTGCGGCCGTGGAGGATGCTCTTGAGCGGCTTGCCGAGGCCCGTGGCGCCGGGCCCGGCGTAGGGGATCTGGTAGTGCTCGCCCTTGAACTCGACGGGCGCCTCGCGCGAGAGGATCTTGCGGATGATCGACACGTATTCGCGCGTGCGCGTCAGCGGCTTGCCGTAGACGACGCCGTGCCAGCCTTCGACGACCTGCGGGCCCGACGGCCCGAGACCGAGGATGAAGCGGCCGCCCGAGAGCGAGTCGAGGGTCATGGCCGTCATGGCGGTCATGGCCGGCGTGCGCGCTGGCATCTGCATGATGGCGGTGCCGAGCTTGATCTTGCTGGTGCGCGCGCCGATCCACGCCAGCGGCACCACGGCGTCGGAGCCGTAGGCCTCGGCCGTCCACACGGAGTCGAAGCCCAGCCGCTCGGCCTCGAGGATGAGATCGAGGTTCACGGACATCGAGGCGCCGGAGTAGCCGGCGGTGAGACCGAGCTTCATGGGGGGCTCCTGTTCGGGTTCGGGCGCAGTGTAGCCGCCGCACGGGCGGGCGCAGCGATTTCCCGGCCCGCGCTGGCGCCCGGGGCGCGGCTCTCGTAGAAAGAGGGGCGCTCGACTCTTCGAGCCTGCACCCCGCCCGGGAGGCCTCGTGGCGAGCACCACGGCGGAGCTGATGGCGCTGTTTCGCGCCCTCGAGACGGTGCGCCGCCCGCGCGCGGCGCGCCTGTTCGAGGATCCCTACGCGCAGATCTTCCTGAGGCCGTCGCTGCGCGCGGTCGTCGCCGCAGCACGTGCGCCCGGGGCCGGCGCGGCGATCCGCTGGCTGATCGACACGGGCTGGCCCGGCGCGCGAACGGCCGGGGTCGCCCGCACGCGCTGGATCGACGACGCGCTGCGCGAGGCGATCGCGGCCGGTGCGCGCCAGGTGCTGATCCTCGGTGCGGGCTTCGATGCGCGGGCCCTGCGCCTGCCCGAGCTCGCGGCGGCGCAGATCGTCGAAGTGGATCTGCCGGCGACCTCGCGCGCGAAGCGCGAGCGTCTGCTCGGGCGCGGCGCCCTTCCCGCGAACGTCCGCTACGCCACTGCGGATCTCGCGCGCTAGAGCCTCGCCGAGGTGCTCGCCGCCGCCGGCTTCGACCGCGAGGCACGCAGCTTCGTGCTGTGGGAGGGCGTCACGAACTATCTGTCGGCCGAGGCGGTCGATGCCACGCTGCGCTCCGTGGCGCAGGCCTGCGCGCCGGGCAGTCGCCTGCTCTTCACCTACATGGACCGCGCTCTGCTCGACGGCACCCGGACGTTCGAGGGCACGGCGCAGGTTGCACGCCTGCTCCGGCGCGTTCGCGAGCCGTGGACCTTCGGCCTCGATCCGGCCGGGCTCCGCGACTACCTC
>CAYOIG010000574.1:0-5659 GCA_964403915.1 uncultured Myxococcaceae bacterium | reverse complement strand
CGGTTCATGTTACCTCTCGGTTGCGCCGACTCCTTTGAAGTCGGTCACATGGGGGGGCAGATGCGAGTTCATGAAGCGAGCTTCACGCAGCGAAGCCGAAGGCTCCGGGCAGGCGCCTGGGTCGCGCTGGCCGCGTTTCTTCAGGCAACGGCCTGCGCCTCGATCGAGCCGCAGCCCGAGCCGCAGCCCGAGAAGAACTTCGGCACCTACCGGGCCGGGCCGCCGGACCAGCTCCTCGTGAGCGTGCTGCCCGAGCCGCTGCTCGAGCGCTCGGTGACGGTACGGCCCGACGGGATGATCTCCTTCGATCTCGTCGGCGACATCCCGGCGACGGGCCGCACCCTCGACGAGATCGGACAGGAGATCCAGGCGAAGATCGAGAACTACAAGCGAGGAGCGCGCGTCACGGTTGCGCTCGCCGGCTCGCTCAGCAGCTCGATCACGATCCTAGGCGAGGTGAAGCAGCCGTCGAACTTCCCCCTCGATCGTGATCTGCGCGTGATCGAGGCGATCGGAAGAGTTGCCGGCACGACCATCTTCGCCAAGCGCGCCGATGCGCGGGTGATCCGCACCCGTGACGGGCAAACCACCGTATTGCCGGTCGATATCGATGCCATCGAGCGGGGCGACCTGCGCACCAACGTCTGGCTGATGCGCGGAGACGTGGTCTTCGTACCGCCCACGACGCTGGCCCGGATCGGCTACGCGATTGCCGGCCTCACGTTCCCGCTCCAGGCCATCGTCGGCTCCGGTCTCGCTGGCATCGCGACGACAGTGATGAAGTAGTTGGATCGGGGCTAGAAGCCCACGTTTCTGTGACCGGCCTCACATGGGGGCTCTTGCCCCCGGTCGATTCCTTCTCCGTTCAGCGCGGCGCCCTTTCCTGGCCGCCGCGGGAAGGAGGAGTCGGCCATGGCCCGAGCAAAGCGCGGCGCGACCCTGCTCGCCGCCGCCCTTCTGCTGCTCGCCGTTCAGGGCTGCAAGTGGTTCGAGATCACCGTGAAGATCCCGGACTACGACTCACGGCAGGTTCAGGGTGTCTGGATGTGGCGCAAGGATTCCGCCTCCGGGCAGTGGCAGCGGGCGGGGCAGATCGTCTTCCAGCCGGCGGCGGCCGCAGCCAACCCTGGGGATGAGGCGCTCCAATACGTGGTGGTCCAGCCAGACGGCTTCGGCCTTCCCCTGCGCGCCCCGGTGCAGCGCGACACCACCGCTCCCGACCGGGTGACCGTGCGGCTCTGGTACGCCCGCTACCTCGAGCCGGGCGAATACAGAGTCAGCACCTACAACGAGTCGGGGGAATCCCCCCTCTCCCCCCAGAGCCTCGACCTGCTCTGACCCACCCGTCCGGCTGGACAGCCGCGCCGTACCCGCTAAGAAATTGGTTGCGGAATTGATTCGCCTTTTTCCGCTCCCGCACACGCCGTGCGGGTATACTGCTGTTTGATTGCCATGCTGCCGCAAGGGGCGCGCAGCACGGTCAGGCCGGTTGGCGCCACGGAGAGGAGGCGCCTGGGGGGGCACCAGGGGAGTCTTTGGAAGGGGGGCGGAGCTCCTGATGAGGGCCTCACTCGTTCGTTTTCGGCGGGAGGTGGCCGATACCTCCCGCCAGAAGAGCCTGCGAGACATTTCCAGGTCTGGCGGACACGTAGGAACGGGATCCGAGACCGCGCGCTGCGATTGATCAGCCGTCTGGCGGCAAGCGGGGCAAGGCGCAGGCCATCCGGGTCCAGAGACGCTGCAGGAACTAAGCGGGGGCACATGCGGTATTACCTCTTGAATCTCTTCCTGGGACGCGTGGTCCTCGCCGCCGCCCTCGACTTCGGCTGCTTCCTGCTCGCGGGTGCTCTCGCCTTCTCCTTGGGAGCGGCGCCCTACCCGCTGTTCTCCACGTACGTGCCGTGGATCGTCGGCGGTGCGCTGTTCGCCTTCGTCCTGCTCTACTACACCGACAACTACGGCCTCATGACCCTCGGCAGCGGTCGCCTCACGCTGTCGAACTTCGCCGCCTTCTTCGGCGTCTCGGCGCTGCTCGCCATCGCCACGTACTTCGTTCTGGGTGCGCAGCTGCAGACGGTGCAGACGGCCCTGACCGTGACGGCCCTCTACGTGCCGCTGATGCTCGGCGGACGCCTCGGCTTCCGCGCCCTCTCGGCGCGCCCCGAATGGAGCCGGCGCATCCTGATCGTCGGCGTGAGCGACCTCGGCTGCGCCATCGCCGAGGCCGTGCGTGAGCGCAAGAACCTCGGCGCTGAAATCGCCGGCTTCCTCTCCGACGATCCCGACCACGCCGGCGGCTGGGTCGAGGGCTATCCGGTTCTCGGCCGCGTGCACGAGATCGAGAAGGTGCTCGTACGCGAGAAGATCGGAGCCATCGTCGTGGCGTCGAAGCGCCGCGACGAGCACTTCCCGGCGGACGCCCTGCTCGCCGCGAAGCTGCAGGGCCGCCTCGTCGAATCCGGGGTCTCGTTCTACGAGCGGGTGACGGGCAGGATCTACCTGCGCGAGCTTCGTGCGAGCTACCTCATCTTCTCGAACGGCTTCCATGGTGGGGCCCTCCGCGATGCGGTGAAGCGGACCCTCGACGTGATGCTGTCGAGTCTCGGCCTGCTCCCGGCGCTCCTCGTGCTTCCCTTCGTCGCATTGGCCATCAAGCTCGACTCGAAGGGCCCGGTCTTCTTCCTGCAGGAGCGGGTCGGCCGCAACGGGAAGATCTTCCGCTGCGTCAAGCTGCGCTCCATGCGACACGGCGCCGAGAAGAAGACCGGAGCGGTCTTCGCGAGCCACGACGACGATCGCATCACGCGCGTCGGGCGCCTGCTGCGCATGGCGCGCCTCGACGAGATGCCGCAGCTCTGGAACGTGTTCCGGGGCGACATGAGCTTCGTCGGGCCGCGCCCGGAGCGTCCGGAGTTCGTGGAGACCCTCTCCGACGAGTTCCCTTACTTCCGCGCGCGGCTGTCGGCGAAGCCCGGGCTCACGGGCTGGGCGCAGATTCGCCACGGCTACGTGAACGACGTCTCGGGCTACGAGGACAAGATCGCCCTCGATCTCTACTACCTGAAGTACCGTTCGCTCACGATGGACCTGCTGATCCTCTGGCGCACCCTCAGGACCGTCGTCCTCATGAGCGGTCTCTGAGCCGGGGGCGGCGCTCCTGATCCGCAACGCGCTGAGCGTCGACCTGGAGGAGTACTTCCAGGTGTCGAATCTGGCGCGCGTGATCGATCGCGCGCGCTGGGACTCCCTGCCCTCGCGTGTTGGCGAGAGCACGCGGCGACTGCTCGATCTCTTCGATCGCACCGGCAGCCGCGCGACCTTCTTCGTCCTCGGCTGGGTTGCCGAGCGCCACGCAAAGCTGGTGCGTGAGATCGCAGATCGCGGCCACGAGGTGGCCTGTCATGGCTACGCCCACGATCTCGTCTACGACCTCGGGCCGCAGCGCTTTCGCGAAGACCTGCGCCGCGCGCGCGCGGCCGTGGAGAGCGCCACGGGTCTCGGCCTGCACGGCTACCGCGCGCCCAGCTACTCGATCACCCGCGCATCGCTCTGGGCGCTGCCGATCCTGGTCGAGGAGGGCTTCCGTTTCGACTCCTCGATCTTCCCGATCCGGCACCCGCGCTACGGGATTCCGGACTTCGTACGCCACCCCGTGAACCTCGATCTGGGCGGCGCCCGGCTTCAGGAGTTTCCGCTCACCACGCTTCGGTTCGGAAGGCTGAACTTCCCGCTGGCCGGCGGCGCCTACCTGCGATTCTTGCCCGGCGCCCTGTTCCGCCTCGGCTTCCGCCGGCTCACGGGCGCAGGCGAGCCCACCGTCCTCTATCTGCACCCGTGGGAGATCGATCCCGGGCAGCCCCGGCAGGCCGTCGGCTGGAGAATCCGGATCAACCACTATTTCAACCTGCACCGGGTCGAGGGGCGCCTCGAGCGGCTCCTCGAGACGCATCGCTTCGCGCCGCTCGGGGAGGTCCTGGCCGGGCTCGAGGCGGCGGGAGAGCTGCCGGTCTACCCCCTGCCGGCCGCTCCCGTGTTGCACTAGGAGGGCGGCCTCCGCACCTTTCGCAGTTGGGGCCCCGATCCGATAAGGGGCGAGGCCCGCGTCGTGAGCCGCGTGCCCGGATCGAAGCAACGGGGCCGCGTGCCGGCTCGCGGCGAAGGAAGCCCATGGCGAGCATCGACGAGCAGGGATTCGAGAGCGTGAGCTTCACTGCCGAGGACGGCATCGAGATCCTCGAGCGCCGCCGCTGGTGGTTCGCGATCGCCGCGCTGGCCGGCCTCGCCCTCGGGGTCGTCGCCTGGTTCGTGCTGCCCGCCCGCTACACCTCGGAGACCACCATCCTCGTCGAGCCCCAGGAGGTGCCCGACTCCTTCGTCAAGAGCACCATCACCCTCGACATCGAGAATCGGCTGCGCACGCTGCACGAGCGCGTCACCAGCTACGCGAACCTCAATGCCCTGATCGACAGGATCGGGCAGGAGCGTCTCGATCCCTCGGGCGGGCTGACGCGCGAAGCGATCATGGCGCAGATCACGCGGAACCTCTGGGTCGACCTGAAGGCCGTCTCCGGGAAGACCGCCAACGTGGTCGAGATCGCCTTCACGAGCTGGAGCCCCGAGCTCGCCCGCGACGTCGCCAGCGAGATCTCCAGCACCTTCATCGCCGAGAACCTGAAAGACCGCACGCAGCAGGCGCAGTCGACGGCCGAGTTCCTCGACCGGGAGCTCGACCGGCTCCGGATCGAAGTGTCGGCCGCGGAGGAGAAGGTGCGCGCGTTCAAGGAGGAGCGCATGGGCGCCCTCCCCTCGCAGCTCGAGACGAATCTGCGCTCTCTCGATCGGCTGAACCTCGAGCTGAACGCGAACCTCGAGGCGCAGACCGCGCTGCAGCAGCGCATCACGATGCTGTCGGGGCAGACGCCGGGAGGCTCCGCGGCCGGCCCCTGGGCTCCCGACCCGGGCAGCGCCGCAGGTGCCCTGATCGAGGCGCGGCGCAAGCTGCGCGAGGCCGAGCTGGTCTACACGGAGTCGCATCCCAACGTGATCCAGGCGCGCGAGCGCGTCGCCAGCCTCGAGAAGGAGGTCGCCGAGGAGGCGAAGCGCCCGCGAAACGAAGTGCGCGTGATCGACCCCGTGGCCATGGGCCTGCGTCGCGAGGTCGAGAGCGCACGCCTCGAGGCCGACGGGAAGAAGCGTGAGGAGGCCCGGCTCCGCGCCGAGATCACCGAGCTGCAACAGCGCGTCGAGACGACTCCCAAGATGGAGACCGAGCTCCTCGGCATCTCGCGCGACTACGAGAACCTCACGAAGCAGTACCAGGACCTGCTCAGCAAGAAGTTCGCCGCATCCATGGCGCGCAATCTCGAGCAGGCGCAGAAGTCCGAGCGCTTCAACGTGCTGCGACCCGCCCGCGTGCCCGGCTCGCCATCCTTCCCGAATCCGCTGATCGTGCTGCCGGCGGGCGTCGTCTTCGGCCTCGTGATGGTGGCGCTGCTCATCGGAATCGCCGAATTCCGCAACCCCTCGTTCCGCTCGGTGGCGCGCCTGACGCGCATGACGGGTCTGCCCGTGGTCGCCTCCATCCCGCGCATCGACGACCAGCGAATCTACGAAGAGAAGCCGACGGGAGACGTCGATCCACGCCTGGTGGTGCACACCG
>CAYOIG010000573.1:0-2225 GCA_964403915.1 uncultured Myxococcaceae bacterium | reverse complement strand
AGGCCGGATCCGCCTCGAGCGCGCGCGCGCATGCTGCGGAGGCCGTCTCGCTCGATCGCAGCGGGGGGAGCGTCACCAGATCGCGTCCGCGCGAGAGCGGGATTGCGCGCATCGGGTCGCCTTCGAGCAGCGTGAGGAAGTTCGTCGACACGTGGTGGTAGGCGTTGAACGGGACTTCGACGTCGTGCAGCTGCCCCCGGGCGCTCCCCTGGGTGCTGAACCCGCGCGTGACCCGCGCGTTCGCGAGGCAGGAGAAGATCGCGGAGTATCGCGTGAAGAACTCCAGATCGAGCAGGAGGTCGTAGCGCTCGCGCCGAACGCGAAGGATGGTGCGAAGCGTCTCTGCGATGAACCTCGGGATTCCGCGACCGAGGTCGAGCGTGATCCGGCCGTCCACCTGTGGGTACATGCCGAGAATGGCTTCGTTTCCGCCGAGCGTGACGAAGTCGATCCTTGCGCGCGGGTATTGGGCCCGGAGTGCGACGAGCAGTGGCGAGGCGAGCACGATGCTCCCCACGCCCCAGAACTTGAGGACGAGAACCTTCTCGACGGGCTGCGTCCCCCCCGCCGACTCTCGTCTGCGGGTGAGACGTCGCGCGACGAGAAGGAGCATGCAGAGGAGAGGTCCGATGTGCCTGTCGAGCCAGAGAGCAGCCTGGTAGCGACGGTTCGGGCGAGCAGGGCGCATGGGGCGGCGAAACCTCCGCGGCAGCCCGGGAAGGTGCCAGATCGGCAGGGCGCCGCCCCCCCGCCCGCGTCTTGGCCTTCTACCGGCTCGGGTCCCCTGCTGGAGCCGCCCGCCGCTCGAAGAGGGTCGTGCGGTCGAGGGCTCGGACGGGCGTGTACTCCTCACGAATCCAGCGCATGAGGTCCTTGCCGAGGTACGTCTCGTGCGGGATGTCGTCCAGAACCATCGAATGCGGCGACCAGACGATGTAGCGCGGCGGATGGGCGCGGAGCCGATCGAGGCTCTCGCGCCGGTGGTCATTCGTGACCATGTGTTGGCCCACCACGAAGCGGATCGGGCTGAGGTGATCCGTCAGGTAGTAATACGACGGGTGGCTCGGGAGGAACAGGATCTCGCCATCGGGAAGCTCCTGCTGCCGGACCCATTCGACGAGCCTCGCCACCGAGGCGTCTCCGCGGGGCGCATACGAGCCGGCTGCGAGCGTCTCGAAGGCCGTGACGGTCTCGCGTGCCGACTGGAGGAAGATGGAGCCGGAGTATTGGAAGAATCCGCCGATCCACCCGAGGAGCAGCAGCGCGGCGAGCCGTCCTGCGGCGAGCGCACGGCTGGCCGGTAGCCGAACGAGATCGAGGTTTCGATCGAATGCAACGACCAGCAGGATGCCCGCACAGCCGCTGGCCTGGATCAGATTGATGATCTCGGTGCGTCCCATGCCGGATCGAAAGGCGATCAGCCCGTAAACGGCGACGAGCGCGAGGGCCAATCTCTCGGGATCGGTGCGGAGCTCCTGGAGCAGCTTCCGGACGTCACGGATCAGCGAGCCGGGTCGAATCCGGTCGACGCGAACGACCAAGAGCAGCGCCACGACGTACGTCGTGATGGTCACGTAGCCGAGGCGCAGGAGCAGCGTTCTCTCCGAGAGCAGCCCCGACGGTGAGAGGGGCAGCGCGGGGACGATCGCAGGAAATGGGAGCTTGCCGAAGCCGGAGAGTACGAACGTCGGGTATTCGATCAGATCGCGGAGCGCGGCTCCGAGAGCGCCGCCGAGGGTGAGCCAGAGAAGCACCGCGCCGAGGACTGCCGAGAGCCCGGCCAGGAAGGCCACCCGCGTGCCAAGGTTGCCAGCGATGGCGAGACCGATGCCAGCACAGACGAGGAAGGCGAGCCCGAACTCCTGGCTGTAGAAGAACGCAACGCCTCCCGCGGCTCCGGCTGCGATCATCGGAAGCGTGGCCCGCGACCGCACCGCAGAGGAGAAGAGAAGGAGCCCCACCAGCCCAAGGCCGTAGCGGCCGCGGATGGGCAGCGCGAGACAGGGCACGAGCAGGGCCAGCGCCGGGCGGCGCAGATGCCACGCCGCCAGCGCCATGGCTGCGATCGCACCGAGCGCCGAGACGAGCTCGAAATACAGCGTGGTGCTTGCGACCGAGCGCCCGAGGAGACCCCAGGTCGTCTCGACACCGAGCGTCATCAAGGGGCCGTACAGGGAGAAGTAGTCCAGGCCGGGCCACGCGCCGCGTCGCATGGCATCTGCCCA
>CAYOIG010000572.1:0-2691 GCA_964403915.1 uncultured Myxococcaceae bacterium | reverse complement strand
GGGCAAGGCGGAGCGGAGCCCCGGGGCGTCCTGGCCTGCAGCCGAGATCAGCGCTCGCGGGGGCTCGCGCCGCCCGCCGCGGGATCCCGCGGGCACGGATGCGGGTCCGAGCGATGGTCGCGATGTGACACGCCGCACCAGCAGCACACGAGCGCGGGGCCGAAACGATGCCCACTCGTGGCCCGCTGCGTTGCAGGCCCCGCCGGCGGCTGCGCCGCCCCGGAGGCGCCGACCGCGCCCGACCCGACCGGCGATCGCTTGGGCCTGGACATGCCGCGCGGCTCAGGACCGGCCGCGAAGGGTCGGGTCGGTGCCGGCCGCAGCGAAGCCTGCGGCCTCCTCGCCCTCCGGCGCGACCGCGAGGCCGTAGCCGTCGAGATCTTCGCGCGTTGCGACACGCACGCCGTCGCCCATGGCCGGCTCCCGCTGGGCCCGGTTCTCGCGCTTCGTAGCGGCCTTCTCGGTCTTTTGTCGCTGGCGCTCGCGCTTCTGAAAAGAGGCCCGTCCCTTGGCCATGAAGCGTCCTCCGTCCTGGTAGGGGCTGCCACCGATGAGCCCGTGCGAGGGCCGGCCGATGTCCTGGCTCGGCCCTCGCCCCGGGCTTCCGGCTCGCCGGTCGCCCGGGTTTGCTAGCGCCCGCGGCCACCGCCGTAGCCGCCGCCACCACCGCCACCGCCGAAGCCACCACCGCCACCGCCGGCGCCACGCTCCTGCGCTTCGTTCACGCGGAGCGAGCGTCCGTCCAGCTCACGTCCGTTCAGCGTCGTGATCGCAGCCGCGGCACTTCCGGAATCGCTCATCTCGACGAAGGCGAAGCCGCGGGGACGACCGGTCTCGCGATCCATGATCACGTTGACCGAATCGACGGTGCCGTGCTGCTCGAAGAGCCGGCGCAGCTCGGCGTCGGTCGTGGAGAAAGGGAGATTTCCTACGTAGATCTTCTTGCTCAAAAAAAGAGTCCTCTCATGGCGACTCCCGGTGCCCATGTGCCACAGGGGAGTCGTGCCCGTAGAGCCCTCGGCGGAACGTCCAGCCGCAGCGCTCTCACGGTCGAATACCCGCCGAAGGTCCGATCCACACCGGCCCGCCCGGAACCTGACCGCAGCCAGACGCAAGCCTGGGGGCGAATCATTCCGCTCGGATCAACGCCGGATCGGGCGCACGACGAGAAGGCAGAGTCGAATGGAGGGGCGTTCAGGCGGGCAATGCCCGGAGACTGGCGCGTCATCCAAGGGAGACGCCTACCCCAGTACATTAGCTCATCTGACCGGAAAGGCCATCGCGGGAGGATGGTGGGATCGCGGGAGCTCGCCTCGCCCGAGCGCAGTCTGGCTGTCTCGCGCTCACGAGACGAAGCCTGAGACGCGCTCGAAGAACCAGAACGCGGCGAGCGTCCCGATCGCATAGCCGGCGGCTCGCAGCGCGAAGCGTTCGGCGACCGGCGAGAGATCGATGCGTCGCGCCAGGCGAAGGGCGGCCAACGCCACCGCGATGAACGCGAGCTGCCCCAGCTCGACGCCGACGTTGAAGGCGAACAGCGCCAGCGGCACCTCGCCCTGCGGGAGTCCCACGGCGGTGAGCGCGCCGGCGAAGCCGAATCCGTGCAGGAGGCCGAAGCTGAAGGCCACGACCCACGGCCAGTTCGCCGTGAGGCTCGGCAGCCCGCGCTGCACGTGCAGGATCTCGACTGCCAGCAGCAAGATGCTGAGTGCGATCACGGCCTCCACGGGAGGCCCCGGCACGTGCACCACCCCGAGCGTCGCCAGCGCGAGTGTGATCGAGTGCGCGAGCGTGAAGGCCGTGATGGTCACGAGGAGCACGCGACGGCTTGGGACGATCAGGATCAGCGCGAACACGAAGAGCAGATGGTCGAAGCCGAGCAGGATGTGCTCGCCGCCGTGCACGACATACGCGCCCAGCACTGCGACCCATCCGCTCGAGGCCGCGATGTCGACCCAGGGCTGCGACGGTCGCGCCAGCGTGGTCGACTGCGTGCGGTCGAGGAGTCGTACGCGCACCAGTACATCCGTGATCGTCGCTGCGAGGCCCGCGAACTCGATGCGCGCACCCGTAATCCCGGCCTCACCTGCCTCGAGGACGCGGCGCTCGACGAGCGAATCGGAGAGCCGCTGCAAGACGGGCTCGCGGACGTCGCGCACCGCATCCGGGAGCTTCAGCGTGACCGGCAGCGGCATGCCGGAGAGCACGGGAATTCGCCACAGAACGCTGTAGCGACCCGGCGCGACTTCGTCGATCTGGAGATACGCAGGGCGCGACTCGTGCGCCTCGGCACGCGAGAGGGGTGCCAGCGCTCCGAGCAGTGCGAGCGCGAAAATTCGCGCTGCGCTCCGCACCGCGACTCTCGCGCTCATGGAGCCGCCATGCCCTGCGCGTCCTTCGACGCAACCGGCCACGACAGCGTCAGGTCCTCGGGGACGACGATCTCGTAGCGCAGCTTCAGCTCGGCGAGCGCACGCTCCCGTAGCTCCTCGCGCCGCGCCACCTGCCACGCCGAGCGGGCCTCTGCCGCAACCTCTTCGAAGGCGGGCGTGCGCGACGGAGTGAGCGAATCCACGAACACGAGATGCCAGCCGTAACCCGACTCGATCGGACCTTGCCAGGCGCCGGGCACGAGCTGGAACAGCGCCTCGGCGAACCCCGGCCCGAACGACTTCGCCACGTCCCCGGATG
>CAYOIG010000571.1:0-3234 GCA_964403915.1 uncultured Myxococcaceae bacterium | reverse complement strand
TCTGCTCCTTCTCGCACGCGTGCGCCGGCGTCAGCAGGAGGCGGCCGGCACCGGGATCTCATCCGCCGCCGCGCACGGGTAGCGCGAGCAGGCCGCGCAGGATCGGGTTCGCCCGGTGCTGCACCTGCTCCGCATCGAGCGCGAGCGCCGGGAAGCGATCGAGGAGGGCGTGGATCGCCACCTCACCCTCGATGCGCGCCAGCGTCGCGCCCAGACAGAAGTGGACGCCGAAGCCGAACGAGAGGTGGTTGGAATCGCCGCGGCCGACGTCGAAGCGATCGGGCTCGCAAAAGATGGCCGGATCCCGGTTCGCGGCCCCGATGCCGCAGACGACGAGCGCCCCCTTGCCGACGGCGACACCGCCGATCTCGACGTCTTCCCTCGCGACGCGAACCGTTCCCTGCACGGGGCTGTCCCAGCGAAGCATCTCCTCGATGCCGCTCGTGAGCAGGCCCGGATCGTGTCGCAGCCGCTCGAGCTGCTCCGGGTGACGCAGAAGCGCGTAGGTTCCGTTTCCGATCAAGTTGGTCGTGGTCTCGTGGCCGGCCACCAGCAGCAGCACCGCGGTCGCCAGCAGCTCGGCATCGCTCAGGGCGTCGCGGTCTTCCTGCGCCACCACGAGCGCGCTGATCAGATCCTCGCGGGGCGCCTTACGCCGCGCGGCGATCACCTCGCGCAGATAGGCCTGCAGCGGCTCGAGGCCCTGGCGCAGCCGATCGGTGTCCGGGCCGGAGCCGAGCACGGTGCCGGCCACCGCGACCATGTCCGAGGCCCACTTCCGGAAGCGCGGCCAGTCTTCGACGGGAACGCCGAGCAGCTCGGCAATGACGATGGCAGGCAGCGGTGCGGCGAGGCCACTCATCACGTCGAGCTTTCCGCCGCAGACGGACTCATCGAGAAGCTCGCTCGCGATCGCCTCGATACGGGGCCGCAGCGCCGCCACGCGCCGGGGTGTGAAGGCCTTGCTCACCAGGCCTCGTACGCGCGTGTGATCCGGCGGGTCCATCGTGAGCAGCGAGCGGAAGAGCCCGTTCTCGCCGAGTAACTCCTCCGACAGCCGCGCCCGATTGCGCTGGATCACGTCGGCGAAGCGGCGGTCGGCTGAGAACGCCGGATCTCGCAGCACGTGCTGCACGTCGGCGTGTCGCGTGAGCACGAAGACCCCGGCGCCGGCGTCCACCGGGAGCGGCACCCGGAACACGGGACTCGTGCGCCGGAGCTGCGCGTAGAGGGGATAGGGATCCTCGAGAAAGCCCGGTCCGAGAAGGGACGCCGGACCGCCCGGCGGGGCGGAAGGGAACGAGGAGCTCATGGATCCTCCAGGCACCCGGACGGGTGCTCCCGATCGATCTATTCCCAAGCCTAGCCTCTTTACTATGACCGACCAGTCAGTCATAGTCTCGACATGGCCCGGATCAACCCCACTCGCCGCGCAGCCCTCGGCGAGACCCGCCGGGGGCAGATCGTCGAGGCCGCCATCCGGGTCTGGATGCGCAAGGGGTTCGACGCGAGCCCGGTCGACGAGATCGCCCGCGAGGCCGGCCTCGCCAAGGGGACGCTCTACCTCTACTTCCCGACCAAGGAGTCGATCCTCGAGGAGATCGTCCGGCGCTACTCGCTGCTGCCGGACGCAGCCGAGCTGACCGAAGCGCTGCGCGAGGTGCCCCCCGAGCAGGCCATCCCTCTCATCACCGAGCGCCTGTACGCGCGCCTTCGCGAGCGGGCACCGCTCATCGGGCTCTTCTTCCGCGAGATCTCGCTCCGACCCCGCGACGCCCATGTCTTCGTTCGCAGCGTGATCCTTCCCGTGAACCAGCTCTTCGCGTCCTACCTCGACGCCTTCGTCGCGCGCGGCGTGCTGCGCCCGCTCGACACCTTCGTCGCCGCGCGCGCGCTCGTCGGCATGCTCATGATCTTCGTGCTCACCCAGCACGTCTTCGGCGGCGAGGAGGTCCGGGCGATCCCGGATGACGCGATCACCCGCACCGTGCAGGACCTCTTCCTGCGCGGCGTGCTCGCAGCGCCGTCCGAGGGCCCACGCTGATGCGGTACCCGGCCGCCCACACCGAGCCTGCCCCACCACCTTCGCCAAGGAGACCGCCCGTGCTCGAGCTCTTCCTGCTCTTCCTCGTCTGGCTCGTCGTGCTCTTCCGCTGGATGTTCTGGGGAGGGGACGGCTGGTCTTGAGGTCACGGAGCCGGGGCCGGCCGTCATCCGGGAAGACGATCAGCTCTCACAGGCTCTCAGCTCGCCCGCTTCCTCCGCAGCTCCGCGACCTTCTCCGCGAGCAGGATCTTCAGCAGCGACTGGTACGGAACGTCGCGATCCTTGGCGAGAACGCGCAGCTCCTGCAGCAGTCGGCGCGGCAACCGCACCGTCACCGGCTGCGTCGGCCGCTCCACGGCGGGATCGAACTCGAGGCGCACGCCCGGTCGCGACCAGTCGACCTCGGCTGCGCTGTCGTGCTCGAGCCAGTACGAGGCG
This sequence comes from uncultured Myxococcaceae bacterium, assembly GCA_964403915.1. Taxonomy (GTDB): domain Bacteria; phylum Myxococcota_A; class UBA9160; order UBA9160; family UBA9160; genus MYXO. The sequence goes on along the minus strand of CAYOIG010000571.1, from coordinate 750 downwards.
ACGTCGGCCTCACGCACCTTCTTGCTTCGCTTCTTCATAGGCGAGACGCTCCTTGCGGCTCATCGGTCGAGCCGAGATCACGCGAACGAGGTTCCGGCGGACCGTGAACGCCACGAGCAGGTGACGCCTGTCGTTCGTGACACCGAGTGCCAGGTAGCGCTGCTCGTCCCGGGAATGCCGCTCGTCGACCTGGCAGAGGGGATCATTGAGGAGGGCCTCCTCGGCCTCGGCCGCTGCAACGCCGTGCTTCAGCTCCGACTTGCGCCAATTCGCTTCGTCCCACTGGAAGCCCTTCAGACCTCGCAGGACGAGCCTCATGGGAGCAGGCTAGCATGACTTTGTACATGATGGAGGTGTACGGATCAGATCGACGAATGCGGCCGGCAGGTGGCAGCGGTCGAGAAGCCCGGCTTGCCTTTTCCCTGCGGGCTGCCAGCCTCTCGGCCCGGAGGCCCCCATGGCGACCCTGCTCGATAGCTGGAAGAGCGTGCTCACGACCCAGAACCTGCCCGCGGGCCGGGCCATGGATCCGGTGTCGAAGTGGCTGCTCATCATCCGCGCGAGCGTGTTCCCGATGACGATCACGTCGGGCGCCATCGGCGGCCTGCTGGCCGTGGCCGGGCCGGGCCCGGCGCCGGCGAACACGCACTGGCTCTACTTCTGGGCGGCCATGGTCGGCCTCGTGCTCGCCCATGCGGCCAACAACATGATCAACGACTACTTCGACACCGTGGGCGGCGTCGACACCGA
>CAYOIG010000570.1:0-3130 GCA_964403915.1 uncultured Myxococcaceae bacterium | reverse complement strand
AGCGCGCGCTCGGGCCCGGCGCTACCCTGCGCCCGCCCCGCCGTCGGCCTCGGGGGCGCTCACGCCGAGAAAGCCCTCCTCGCCGCAGCGGCGCCAGGTCTCGCGGTCGCTCATGCCGTGCTGGTTCCAGACCGCAACCTTGGGCGCGATCTCCTTCTCGGCAAAGCGGCGAAACTGGGCGCGGAAGAGATCGTGCTCCTCGCTGAAGAGATCGCGGCGCATGGGGCCTCCTCCGGTGGCGCGACGGGAAGAGTCTGCGACCGCGGGCGCCGCCGCGCTACTGGCTCGGATCGAGGGCCGCCGGCAGCACGCCCGTGCGCACGATCAGCACGGCCGGGCCCTTGGAGGCCAGTGGCATGCGGTGCGCCACCCAGGGATCGCGCGCCAGCGGATCGAACCAGAACGCGAAGCGCGGCAGGAAGGGGCGGGCGACGGCCGCGAGCACCGGGTTGAGGTCGAGCTCGTAGCGGACCTCCACCAACGGGTGCTGGCCGTCGTGCGCCGGAATCTTGCGCGCCACGGTGGCCTTCGCATCCACGAAGCGCGGCCCGAGGGCGCAGAGCAGGAACTGGAACTTGATCTCCTCGGTCTCGCCCTTCGCGAGGGGCAGGAACAGCAGGTTGAGAGGCACGTGCGCCACGCGGTCCGGCTGAGGCACGGCCAGCCGATCGGGCGGATCCGGGCTCCCGTCCTCGTGAGAGCAGAAGGCCTCGCCCTTCTCGTGGTCGATGAACATCACGCCGAGCGACTGGCCTTCCTTGTCGTAGGCGTGCGACATCTGCCAGAGCGGCCGCAGCGCGCTGCCGCCGTCCACGGGCGTGAGCTCGGTCGAGAGCACCATCGACTCCGCGCCCGTGATGCTGCCCGACGCCATGATGTAGGTATTGCCGCTGGCCAGCTTCATCACGTCGAGGCGGGCCTCGCCGAGCTTCTTGCCCGTATCGTCGTAGGTCGCCGAGGGGATTGGCCCGAACACGGCCGGCGGCGGCAGCCGGAGGCTCGACTCTGCGCTGGCCCGGGCGGAGGATGCGGCGCACGCGGCAACCAGGAGCAGCCGGGCGAGGGTGCGGGGCGACGGCATGGACGGAAGATGGTAGCCGCCCGCCCCGAGCCGGTAAGTTTGCGCCGGCCGGCCCGACCGGCGTGAGGGGACGTGGACTTCGCAGACTTCTTCCGGGGCATCTTCGTGGGCGCCGCGATCGCCATACCCGTCGGGCCCGTGAACCTGCTGACGGTCCGCCGCACCCTCTCCCACGGCCACGCCTGCGGGCTGGCGACGGGTCTGGGCGCCGCCCTGGCCGACACCTGCTACAGCGCGGTTGCGGCCTTCGGCCTCACCCTCATCTCCCGCTTCCTGCTGGCCCAGCAGCTCTGGCTCCGGCTCGCCGGCGGCCTCTTTCTCGTGGTGATGGGCGTCCGTGCCTTTCGGGCGCATCCCTCGCTGCAGCGTGCGTCTGGCGAGCCGCCGGGTCTCCTGCGCGCGGCGGCTTCGAGCTTTCTCGTCACGCTCTCGAATCCGATCACGCTGCTGGCCTTCGGCGCGGTCTTCGGTGCGGTCGGTGTCGTCGATCCCGACCTCGGCCGGCTCGACGCCAGCCTGCTGGTCTGGGGTGTGTTCAGCGGCTCGATGCTCTGGTGGCTGGCGCTGACGGCCGTGGTGGGAAGGATGCGCAGCCACGCGAGCCCCCACCTGCTGGGCCGCATGAGCCAGGTGAGCGGTCTCCTGATCGCGCTCTTCGGCCTCGCCGTGCTGGCGACGCTGCTGCCGCGGTAGCGGCGCCCGGCGCACCGCGAGCCACGCCGCTCAGTCTGCGCGGAAGACGTTGCTTCCACCCTCGAAGGTGACGCTGCCCGTGCGCCCGACACCTTCTCTCGAGAGCAGGTCGTCGAGCGCGTCTCGGCCCTGCGGCGTGCTCGCGAGGAAGCGGCCGCCGCTGTCCGTGCGCCCGACCACCACGCCGCGCTCGGGCACGCCCTCGCGCGTGAAGGTGACGGTGTAGGTCTCGATGCGCGCCCGGCCGCGGGCCTCCGCGAGCCGCTCGACCGGCGGGCCAGCGCTCGTGAAGTGCGGCGGCGGCGCGGCGGGGGCTCCGCTCTCGCGCGGCGCAGACGCCAGGACGCAGGCCGTGTGCTTGGTGAGATACCAGCCGTTGCCCGTGACGAGCCCGCGCGCCTCCGGCGCCGCGCGCAGCCGGTCGGCCATGCTGACGACGGCGTGCAGCGAGTAGTTGTTCCCCGGGCCGCCGAAGTAGGGAAGCCCGCCCGTCACCGTGAAACCACGCGGGTCGCTCTCGTCAAGGCCGAGCATCTCGCACGCCATCTCGACCGCGACCGGAAAGCAGCTGTAGAAGTCGAAGGCCGCGATCTCGGAGACGGTCGTGCCGGCCTGCGCCAGCGCCTGTGTCGCGGCGCTGCGCAGCGCATCGGAGGCCGCGAAGCTCGGCCGCTCCGACGGCAGCCACGCCTGCTCGGTGGCGCTCCCGCCCCCCCACCAGTGAACGAATCGGGAGGCCGGGATGCCGAGCTCGCGCGCCGCCGCGGCCGAGAGCAGCAGCACGGCGGCGGCCTGGTCGGTCTCGATCACTGCGTTCAGATACTTGGGATAGGGGAAGGCGACCATCCGGTTCTCCGGCCCCGGCGTCGTCAGCTCCGCTGCGCTGCGCTCGATGGGAAACCACGCATGGGGCTTGGCCGCTGCGACCTTCGTGAAGCGGTGCATGAGCGCGCCCATGCGCGCGCGGTGGGTCTCGAGGTCGAGGCCCCGGTGTGCGCGCAGCGCGTTCTCGAAGAGCGGGTAGATCGTGACGGGCGCCGTGAGGCCGTAGCGCTGCTCCTCGGGCGAGTTGCCCGCGCGGTCCTCGCCGAGCCGCTGCGGCTCGCCGTCCCCGCCGGCCGGCCACGCAAGCGGCAACCCCGCACGCCGGACCCGCTGGAAGCTGCGGAGATTGTTGGTGCCGGCGACGAGGGCGGCGCGCACGCGGCCGGCGCGGATCTCTTCCGCCATGTGATTGAGCAGCAGCAGGGCGCTTTCGCCGCCGAGCGCCGTCACGACTTCGGTGCAGGGCTTTGCGCCGAGGGCTTCGGCCAGAAGGCGCGGCGCATTGCGCGGCCGCCACGCCGCGACGTCGAC
>CAYOIG010000569.1:0-6331 GCA_964403915.1 uncultured Myxococcaceae bacterium | reverse complement strand
CAAAGTCGGGGCCGGGAGGGAGGTGCGCGCGGTGGAGCTCGACCGAGCACTCCAGCGCGCGAGCTCACGCTGGAGGTCTAGCCTGAACCGAAACGCCCAGAAGGCCAGCGACCTTCGGCGGCCCCGGGCTCGGCTCGGAAGGCGAAGGAGGGAAGCTTGGAACCGGCGGTCCTCACTGCGCTCTCGGCGATCCTGGGCTCGGCGGTGGGCGGATCGGCCACGCTCTTGACGGCCTGGCTGACGCAGCGGACCCAAGGGCGCCGCGAGCAGATCGAGGCCGAGATCAGCAAGCGGGAGCAGCTGTACTCCGAGTTCATCGCCGAGGGCTCCCTGGGACCCAACCTGTCGCCGGATGAGGTGCGACGGACCATGCTCGTTCGCCCCGACGATCCCCTCGAGAACTTCAGCGAAGCCTGCCGGCACGAGCTCCGGATGCTCGAGCGCCGACGATGATCTCTCGGTCGCTGGTCCCGCTCCGGTTTCTGCGCCGCTCCGGGCCGAGGATGCCGAGGTAAATTGGCGCGGCGATCCAATCGCAGTGAATCGCGCTCGAGGGTACGGGCGCGGTAGCGCGAGGATCCCCGCTGGGAGATGATCGCCGTCATAACCTCCGGAGAGACCCCCGCGGCACGTTGGCCCGTCCCTCCGATCCCCAACCGCAGCGGGAGACAGCCGTGCGTTCCGATCGCCTCGCCCTCCTCACGCTCCGCGTCCTCGCCTTCTCCTTCGCCGCAGCGGGAACGCTCTTCCTGCTGGCGCCCGATGCGACGCTCGCATCCCTCGACGCCACGGGCGCCCTCTTCGGCAGCTTTGCGCCGACGCCGGCCACGGGGGCGCGGCTCTGGCTCTCGCTCTCCGTGGCCTACATGCTGCTGGTGACGATCTTCGCGTTCATGGCGCAGCGCGATCTCGCGCACGCGCGGCCCTATCTCGCGTTGCTGGTGGCTGGCAAGGCCTCCTCCTCGCTGGCGGCACTGCTCGCCTATCGCACGGTTTCGCCCGCCTTCCCCTATCTCGCGAACTTCCTGCTCGACGGCGGCATCGCCATCGGCGTCGCCGTGATCTGGGTGGCCGCGCCCGGCCTCGCAGCCGCCGCTGCCGGGCGCCAGCGCGGCAAGCCCTCCCTATCGCCCGGCGACGCGCGCATCCTGCGCGCCGTTCTCGAGGCGCTCGCGCCGCCGGGCTCGGCACTCACGCTACGGACGGCAGGGCCCTCGGTCGCAGCCGAGGTCGAGGGCTACGTGCGCGCCGCCGGCGGTCTCGGCGCGTTCCGCTGGCTGCTGCGCGGTCTCGAGCTCTCTCCCTTCTTCCTGCCGCCGCTCTGGCTGCGGCGCTTCTCGAAGCTCGCGCTCGAGGATCGCGTGCGCGTGGTCGAGGCCTGGGAAGAGTCTCGCTTCTGGCCGCGCCGACAGGCGATTGCAACCCTCAAGCTCGCGACACTCACGCACGTGTATGGCCGGCCGGAGGTGCTGGCGGCAATCGGCTACCAGGATCCGCTCGAGCGCGTGCCCCTCGCCAGCGTCGCGGAGGCCGCGCGATGAGCCTCGAAGCCGAGCAGCCGGGCGACGTCGACGAGCGCGCCGAGGTCATCGTCATCGGCACCGGCGCCGGTGGCGCCGTCACAGCCACGGAGCTCGCCGAGGCTGGCGTCGACGTGCTGCTCCTGGAGGAAGGCGACCACCCGGGGCGCGTACCCGCCAGCGCGCCGCCCCTGGCCCGCATCGGCGCGCTCTACCGCGACGGCGGCATGACCGGCACGATCGGCAACACCTTCATCCCCGTCCCGCTCGGCCGCACGGTGGGCGGCACGACGACGGTCAACTCCGGCACCTGCTGGCGTGCACCCGACGAGATCCTGGAGCGATGGGAGCGCGAGTTCGGCATCCCCGCACTCGCCGCGGGCGGCCTCTCGGGCGAATACGAACGCGTCGAGAAGGCGCTCGGCGTGGCGCCGGTGCCGGAGGATCTGCTCGGCCCGGGAGCGCGGCTGGTGCGGCGCGGAGCCGAAGCCATGGGCCTGCACACCACGCCGCTCCCGCGCAACGCCATCGGCTGTCGCGGCACGGGCATCTGCGCCTTCGGCTGCCCGCGTCACGCAAAGCAGTCGACGGACGTCTCCTTCGTTCCGCGCGCTCTCGCCGCGGGCGCGCGGCTTCGCGTCAATGCCCGGGTGGAGCGCATTCTCCTCGAGGGGGGACGCGCGACCGGCGTCGTCGCCACGCGCCTCGGCGCGAGTGGCCGGCCCATCGGCAGCCTGCGCGTGCGGGCCTCGCGGGTCGTGGTCGCGGCCGGCGCGCTGCTCACGCCGGGCCTGCTCGCCGCGAGCGGGCTCGCACCGCGCGGCTCCGAGATCGGCCTTCACCTGCGCATCCATCCCGCCTCGCGCGTCGCAGCGCTCTTTGGCGAGCCCGTGCGCGCCTGGGAGGGCGTGCCGCAGAGCCTGCAGGTTCGTGACTTCGAGGCCGAGGGCATCGTGCTGCAGGGGATCTGGGTGCCGCCCCAACTTTTGGCGCCGACGCTGCCGGGAGCGGGCGCCGCGCACGAGGACCGTATGGCCGCGGTCGGCCGCATGGGCTCCTTCGGTGCGCTCATCAGCGACACCAGTGAGGGTCGCGTGCGCATGCTCGGCAAGCGGTCCGTCCCCTGGTACCGCATGAACGTGGCCGACGTGCGGCGGATGCAGCGCGCGATCTCGCTGCTCTCGCGCATCTACTTCGCGGCGGGAGCTCGCGAGGTCTATCCGGGCGTTCGCCAGGCTCCCGTGCTGCACTCGGTCGCGGAGGCCGAGGCGATGGAGCATCTGCCGCTGCGCGCTTCGGACTTCGAGCTGATGGCCTTCCATCCCATGGGGACGGCGCGAATGGGAAGCGACCCGGAGCGCAGCGCCGTGGATCCCGCCGGCCGTCTGCGCGGCGTCTCCGGCGTCTACGTGGCCGACGCCAGCTTGTTTCCGACCTCGTGCCGGCTCAATCCGCAGCTCACGATCATGGCGCTCGCGAAGCGCATCGCACGCGGAATGGTCGAGGAAGCCCCGGCGAGACGCGCCTAGTGTTCGAGCTCGACGAGACGCACCAGGCTTTCGAGGCGGCCGTGCGCGCCTGGTGCGAGCGCGAGCTGGCTCCCGCAGTGCCGGCGCTGGAGCGCGGTGAGGCGCTGCCCTATCCGCTGCTCCGCAAGCTCGGCCGTGAGCTCGGCATCGCCGAGGCCCTCGCCGCAACCGCAGAACGGCGCCTCGCGCGCCTTCGCCGCGGGACAGACGCCTCCGCGACGCCACCTCGCCCCCGCGACGCCGACGCCGAGGGCAGCGGACTCGGCGGCGATCCCCTGCTCACGAGCGTGCTGTTCAAGGAGATCTGCCGCGTCTCCCCCGGCTTCGGCATGGTGCTGATGGCGACGCTCGGCTGCGGCATGACCATCCTCGCCCGCGGCTCCGCCGAGCTCGTCGAGCGCTTCGCCCTGCCCGTGCTGCGCTTCGAGAAGATCGGCGCCTGGGCACTGACCGAGCCCGAGGCTGGCAGCGACGCCTTCGGCGGCATGCGCACCACGGCCGTACGCGAGGGCGACGGCTGGCGACTGCAGGGACGCAAGACCTTCATCAGCAACGCTCCCTACGCCGACGTTCTCGCGGTCTTCGCGCGCGTGGCCCGCGACGGCGGCGAGCCCGTGGCGCGCCCGGTCGTGGTCGAGCGCGGAACGAAGGGCCTCGAGACCGGCCCGCCGCTGCGCAAGATGGGCATGCACGACTCTCCGACGGGCGACGTCTTCCTCGACGACTGCTGCGTTCCGCTCGGCAACGTGGTCGGCCCGCTCGAAGCCGAGCCGCGTGCCCGCGGCGGGGCCGCCCTCGAGACGCTCAACCTCGAGCGTGCGGTGATGCCGAGCATGCGCCTCGGCATCCTCGAGCGCTGCGTCGAAGAGTCGGTGCGCTACGCGCGCACGCGGAGGCAGTTCGGAAAGACCATCGGCGAGTTCCAGGGCGTCGCCTTCCAGCTCTCGCGCATGGCGCTCGCCCTCGAGAACGCGCGGAACCTGGTGCTCAAGCTCGCCTGGGCCCAGAAGCAGGGCCGGCTCGACGCCCGTCTCGCTTCGATGGCCAAGCTCTACTGCGCCGAGGAGGCCACCCGCGCCGCGCTCGCCGCCGTGCAGATTCACGGCGGCGCGGGCTACATGGCCGATCTACCGCTCGAGAAGCTCGCGCGCGACGCCAAGATGTTCGAGATCGGCGGCGGCACCAACGAGATCCAGCTCCAGACCATCGCGCGCTCGCTGCTCGCATAGCCGGCGCTCGGCTCGCGTTCACGTGTGGACGCGGAACGCCGCGACGAGCGCCGCCAGGTCGTGGTCTTCGGCGGTGCGACCGAGGTCGAGTGCGCGCTCCGCGTGCGCCTCCCCCGACGTCGCCGAGACCTCCCGCATCACCTTCTCCGAGATCGCGGCATCTATGTCGCCGCCGGCGACAGATCCCCGCGGGAGATCGACGCGCTCCGTCTCTCTCGTCCCGTCCGTGAGGTCGATCGTGACCTCGCTCGGGAACCACATCCGGACGCCGTCGCCTGCCGATCGACCTCTGCGGATCTCGCGGACCGCCGATACGATCAGCCCCGCGATCTCGCGCACAGATGCAAGATCCGACCCATAGTCCTCGCGGTAGTGACGACGGAGCGCGAGGATCTCGCCGAGGCGCAGCGTGCACACCTCGCGCCGCGCCCCTGCGATCTTCGCCGCGCTCGCGATCACCTTTCCCGTGAGCGCCGGTGCGTGCACGACGTCGATCCGATCGCGGAGAGCGCGGAGCGCCGTCGCGTGCGCGCCCAGCCATGCAGGCTCGAGCTCGGCGACGCCGAGTCGGCCCGCATGGAGAAGGATCGCCGCAGAGAGCGCGAGATCGAAATTCGCGTTCACCGGCGTGAGCGAGTCCGCCGCGACGTACGCGCGCGCAAAGCGCGTCACCTCGCATGCGAGCATGGTCGTCCTGATCGTCATGTGACGGATGGCGCCGGGCTCGAGGTCGCGCCGTCGCGCGAGGATCGTCGTGATCGCATCGAAGGCGGTCTGGAAGTAGTGGCAGCCGGGGTAGGTCTTGATCGCGAGCGTCTCCATGACGCGGAAGCGATCGAGATCGCCCAGCAGCGCGAGGAGGGGGCGATACGAAAAACGCCGCAAGAACCCGCGCTCATCCTCGAGGATGAACGGCGCGCCGGTGATCCCCTCGCGCGCGAGGTACGCGGCACGGATCCCGATTGCGATCGGCGTCGACGCGGAGAGCAGCTTCGAAGTCGGCTCCATGAAGCCCGGCTGCAGCGCGAAGGGCGGCTGCGCGAGTGCAACCGCGAGCGCATGAGTTGTTCGGTCGGCGTCAAGCCCGAGGAGCTTCGCGGTCGCCGACGCGGCAGACACCAGATGCACGAACGTCCACATCTGACCGTTGAGCGGCCCGAGGAAGCACGCCGCACCGAGCCGCCCTCCGATTTCGTTGGCCGCAACGATGGCGAGGAGAAGATCGCGGGCCGAAGCGCCCTCGTGCTCAGCGACGGCAAGCGCCGCGAACACGGCGGAGTGGCACGTATGCCCCATCCACACGACGTCGTCGTAGTCGTGAGCCATGGAGGCAGCCGCGTTGACCCACGCGGCGTCGACCGGCCCGAATCGCTCGCCCGTGGCCAGCGCCGTTGCACGGCCGGGGCCAGCGACGGCCCGCGCTGCACGATCGATCGGGCGCGACGCTCCGGATGCCGCGCTCGCATGCAAGGCAGCGACCATGTCGAGGAGCTGTACGCGAGCCGCGCCGACCGTCGCGGCGGAGAGATCCTGATGCTCCAGCGAAGCCACCCACGATCCGAGGCGCGCGAGGAGCGGAGTGGAGTCGGCCATGGGGTAAGACGGTGGACCCGCGGACTCGAGTTGTCACGCGCCCCGATGAGATGGCGGATGGGCGAGGCTCGGGGGCCACACGTGGGGTGCTGCCGTGGGACGCGGCCATCGGCCCGACCGGCCTCGTAGATCGAGGCGTCCGCTCGGTGATGCCTCTCGATCTCTTCGCAAGTCTCCGCGGAGCCCGCGAGGATGCCCCGCTCGGCGCCGCGAATTCGGGTGCGGGCAACCCGGCCTCTCGGCACCGCGCGATCATGTCGAGAACCCCCTGTGTCAGGGTAGTTGTCGCATCGCCGGCGCAGGCTCGGCGGTGTGATCCTGCTACCCGTGACGGTCCTAGGCGCTCGCTGCTCGCCGGCTAGGGCGCTGCTGCCTGCGCCCGCGCCCACTGCGCCAGCTCGCGCAGCACGCGCGCCAGCGCCTGGTTCGCCGCCACCACGCCGCCATAGGGATCGTCCGA
>CAYOIG010000568.1:0-2416 GCA_964403915.1 uncultured Myxococcaceae bacterium | reverse complement strand
CGTCCACCGGACGGCCCGCCTTCAGGCCTTCTTGTTCGTGGTCGGGCTCGGCTGGGGTGCGTTCGCCCTGCTGGACTTCCCATCCGGCCATCTGTATTCGACCGCGCTCAACGTCGTTGCGTGCAGCCTCACGCTCGCCGTTCGGGCCTGGGCCGGCAGGGGCGATCCTGAACGCAGAACCCCGCTCGGCGCCCACATCGCGCTCGCCATCTCGGGTCTCGGCATCTTCGCCGGGACCATCCTGTCGGGCGGATCGGCGTCGCCCAGCCTCTACTATCTCGCCACGCTCCCGCTCGCCGCCGCCTGGATCCTGGACGCTCGCGCCGCCGCCGTCTGGACCGGGGTCGCGATCACCATGGTGGGCGGGCTGCAGCTCGGCGAGACCTGGGTGAAGATCGAGCCAGAGTTCTTCTACGTTGGACTCGACCTCTTCATGGTGCGGGCCCTGCTCGTGCTCGTCTTCTTCGGTCTCGGCTATGCCTCATGGCGGGCGACTGCGCAGCACGTCGCAGCCATCGAGGCCCGCGAGGGCACGATCGCCGGGCAGACCCGGGAGCTCGCGGCCGCACGCGACGAGGCGCTCCGCGCCTCACGCGTCAAGGGTGAGTTCCTCGCGAGCATGAGCCACGAGATCCGCACGCCCATGAACGCCGTCATTGGCCTCACGGGCCTGCTCCTCGACACGCGCCTCGACGACGAGCAGCGCCGGATGCTCGAAACCGTGCGGACGAGCGGCGATGCCCTGATGGCGATCCTCAACGACATCCTCGACTTCTCGAAAATCGAGTCGGGCCGCATCGAGCTCGAGCATCAGCCTTTCGGGCTCCTCACGTGCGTCGAGGAATCGCTCGAGCTCCTCGGCCCGCGCGCATCCGAGAAGAAGCTCGAGCTCGCCTGCCGCTTCGGCGACGAAGTGCCCTCCCGGGTGTTCGGAGACGTGACGCGGCTGCGACAGATCCTCGTCAATCTGCTCTCCACCGCGATCAAGTTCACGTCCGAGGGTGAGGTCGTGGTGACGCTGGAGGCGAGCCGCGACAGCGAGGGGCGGCACGCGATCTGCATCGCCGTGCGCGATACGGGGATCGGCATCCCGCCGGACCGCATCGATCGCCTGTTTCGCTCGTTCAGCCAGGTGGACGCGTCCACCACGCGGCGCTTCGGCGGCACGGGCCTCGGGCTCGCCATCTCGAAGCGGCTCACCGAGCTCATGGGCGGCGCCCTGCACGTGGAGAGTGTGCCCGGTGTGGGCTCGATCTTCCGTGTGGAGGTCGCCCTCCGCGCCGCTCCCGACGAGAAGCCGGACGAAGATCGTCTCGCCGCCGCGAGCCTCGTAGACCGCCGCCTGCTCGTGGTGGACGACAACGCCACCAACCGCGAGATCCTCGTGCGCCAAGCCCTCTCCTGGGGCATGGCGCCGAAGGCAACCGGCCTGCCGTCGGAAGCGCTCGCGTGGGTTCGCGCCGGCGAGCGCTTCGATCTCGCCGTGCTCGATCTGCAGATGCCCGACATGGACGGCTTCGCGCTGGCCGTCGCGATGCGGGCCGAACCGGCGGTGCGGGACGTGCCGCTGGTGCTGCTCTCGTCTGCCGGCCCGCCCTGCACGCCCGAAGGCGACGGGCCCGACCCCGCGCGCATCTTCGATGCGATGCTCACCAAGCCTGCGCGCGCCGCGATGCTGCGGGAGACCCTTGCACGGGTCTGTGCGCGCGCGGCAGACACGCGCGGCCAGCGCCGGCGCGAGCCGGGGATCGACCGGGGCATGGCCGAGCGGATGCCCCTGCGCATCCTTCTCGCCGAAGACAACCTCGTGAACCAGAAGGTCGCGCTCCTCATGCTGGGGCGCATGGGCTACCAGGCCGACCTGGCCGGCAACGGCCTCGAGGCGCTGGAGGCCCTCTCACGTCAGCCGTACGACGTGGTGCTGATGGACATGCAGATGCCCGAGATGGATGGCCTCGAGGCGACGCGCCGGATCCGCGCCGGGGCAAGCCAGGACGGCAGGCCGCGCATCGTCGCACTCACCGCGAACGCCATGGCCGAGGATCGCGCGCTCTGCCTCGCCGCCGGGATGGACGACTTCCTCTCCAAGCCCCTCACCCCGGCGCAGCTCGCGGCGGCGCTCGAGCGCTGCGGGGAGAAGAATCCGTAGCAGATCGGCTCCCGAGCACGGAGGCGCGGGCCTACGCCGACTTGCGTGGCCCCGGACTGGTAGCAGTAGCGAGCTGCTGGACGAGGCCTTCGAGGTGAATCAGCGTCCATTCGGCGCTCTCGGAGCGGCACCGCACCGCACGGCGTGCATCGTGAGTCACCACATAGGCGGTTGCACGCGGATACGACCGAAGGAAGCTTCGCAGACTCGAGGCATCGAAATCCCGATCGGACCACTTGCACTCGATGGCGATCGGTGGTCGCCCGC
>CAYOIG010000567.1:0-1692 GCA_964403915.1 uncultured Myxococcaceae bacterium | reverse complement strand
AAGGTCGCGAAGCTTCCGCCCTCGAAGCGAGCGGCGTCGCCGGCATCGCCGAGCAGTGCGGCGACCGCGTACGGGCGGCCCTTGAGCTGCAGCAGCGTGCCGCGTGTGATCTCGCCCGCGGCTCCCCAGCGGCCGTCGCAGGGCGCCACCAGCGCGTCGCCGCCGGGATCGACGGGTCTCACCCCGTCGCGCAGCGCGCGGGTGAAGAACTCCTGCAGCGAGGCGAAGGAATCGAGCGGATCGCGCACTTCCGAGAAGTCGACGCCCGCCGCCCGCCCGAAGGCACGGCAGGCGGGCGCGCGCAGAGGAGCCGGCAGGCGCAGGGCGGCCACGCGCCCGGCGGCGCGGGAGATCGCGTTTCTGGGGAGCAGACGCAGGCCCGAGAGCGTGAGGCGCTGCGCGCGCGAGCCAGCCATGAGGGCCTCCGCGGAGGACAGGGCGCGCAGCGTAGCCTACGACGATCGGCGCGCAGATTTTGCGCTGCGCTCCGGTGGCTGTGATACAAGGAGACGAGCGGGTCGCCTGCTGCCCGCACCGAGAGCGCGTCCGGGTCTGCCCCGGGGCGTCCCCGGCGCGAGGTGCCGAGGAGATGCCGTGTTCTTCCCGCAGGCCCGGCGATCGCCAGGGCCGCGGGACGGGCAGGCCCAAAGGGGCGCAGGAACGAGGCAGGCAGCGCCCCGGGGCTCACCGCCCCGGGGCGCTTTGCATCGCGGGCGTGCCTTTGGGAAGCTGTGCGAATGAGGAGCGTCTCTTTCGCCGTCGTCCTTGCCGTCTCGCTCGCACTGCTCGCGCGAGGGGCCCTCGCCTTCGACTGGGCTCCTTTCGAGCAGGAGAGCGTCATCCACCTGCTCACGCACGATGAGGATGGCGACGCGCGCGAGACGAAGGTCTGGGTCGTCGTCGTGGCTGGCGCGGGCTACGTGCGCACCAACGCTTCGCAGTGGCTCGAGAACGTGCAGCGCAACCCCGAGCTGCAGGTGAAGCTGCGAGGCTACGACTACCTGATGCGGGCAGAGGAGGTGAGGGATGCCGCCCTGCGCGAGCGGGTCGAGGAGGCGTTCAAGGAGAAGTACGGCCTTGCGCAGCGCACCATGAGTCTGCTGCGTTTCCGGGAGCCGACGGTCCTGCGTCTCGTGCCCCGAACGGAGGCCGGCGGGCGCTGACGGGGCGCGCAGCGGCCCGTGCTGCAGGCAGGACGCTGCGGTGCAGGCTGGCGACTGCGCCCGGCCGCGGCCAGCGGCCTGGAATCCCGAGCGTTTTCGAGGCCTGCCGCTGGCATGGCCTTTGCTCTCCAGAGCCGTCATGAGCTGCCCTGCCTCCCGGCCCCGGCGACCCGGCACGATTCCCGCGCATACTCCCGAAGAAGCGCCCACGCTTCTGGAGAGCCTGTTCATGGCGGGCGGACGGAACGGACGAGGATCGGGGCGGAGCTTCGCGCTTCCGGGCGCGGACGAGATGGCAGCCCGCGAGCGGGCGCGCCGCGAGCGCGGCGGCCCGTGGCAGGCCGAGAGTGCGCCGCGGGCGCGGCGCCGCGAGGAGAAGCGCGGCAAGTCCGCGCTCGGCCCCGAGGAGGAGGCCTACCGCGAGGCGAGGCGGCTCGCCAACCGGAAGATCGGCTTCCTGTTCCACTTCGTTCCCTACGCATCCACGTGTCTGTTCCTGCTGATGGTCGCGGGCTTTCGCGCGGCCTTC
>CAYOIG010000566.1:0-4888 GCA_964403915.1 uncultured Myxococcaceae bacterium | reverse complement strand
GCGAGACCGCCAGGCCGTGGACCCCGCCCGCCAGCTGGCCCTCTTCGTCGAAGAGACGACCGACCATCTCGCCGAGCTCGGCCGCGCGCTGCTCGACCTCGAGAAGGATGCCGCCTCGGCCGAAGCCCTCGAGCTGTGCTTCCGCATGGCGCATTCGATCAAGGGCATGGCCGCGTCGAGGCACTTCACGCCCATCACGGAGCGGGCCCATGCGCTCGAAGGGCTGCTCGATGCCGCGCGCGTGGCAGGCCGCGTCGATCCGGTATCGGTGCTTCCCGAGCTCTTTGCCGGCCTCGACGCGCTCGAGCGTCTCGTAGCGGTCGTTCGCGACACGGGACAGTGTCCATCCGGGACGGCGCTCTCTCCCTTCCAAGCCGGGCCGGCAGGGCTCAAAAAAAAACTCCAGAGACCGCCGCGCGCGGCCTGACGGAGCCCTTCCGTCCACCGGCCTCGCTTCGCGTTCGCGCCGAGACGCTCGATCGCCTGCTCGCGGGCGTGGGCGAAGTGGCGCTCGCCTCGGGTCACCTGCGTGCAGCCTCGTCCGGCTGCGCCGAGGCCGACCCGGCCCACCTCGCGTCCGGGCTCGACCGCATGGACCGCGTGCTCGGAGATCTCGAGCGCCGGGCCCTCGAGCTTCGCACGGCGCCCCTGCTCCGGGTGACCGAGTCGCTTCCACGCCTCGCCCGCGAGCTCGGTATCGCGCTCGGCAAGCGCGTCTCGCTCGCACTCGAAGGCCCGTCGGTCGCCCTCGATCGCTCGATCCTCGATCGCCTCGCCGATCCGCTCCTCCATCTGGTTCGCAACGCCGTCGCGCACGGCATCGAAACTCCCGCCGAGCGTCGCCGGTGCGGCAAGCCCGAGACCGGATCGATTCGCATCGAGGCGCGACGCGAGCGGGACGGCATCGAGATCGCGGTCATCGACGATGGTGCCGGTCTCGACACCGAGGCCGTGCGCCGCCGCGCCGTCCTGGCGGGGCTCATACCCGCGCATCTGGCCGAGGATCTTCCGCCTGGCGAGATCGCACGCCTCGCCTTTCACCCGGGTCTCAGCACTGTGGACTGCGTCTCCGAGCTCGCCGGCCGCGGCGTCGGTCTCGATGTGGTGCGCACCGCGGTGGAGTCCCTGGGCGGGCAGGTGGATCTGCTCTCCGAGCCCGGGCGCGGAACCACGGCACTGCTGCGCGTCCCTCTCGCGGCCGCCGTGCAGCGGGTGATCCTGGTCGGTGTTGGCGACGAGGTCGTCGCGGTCCCCATCGGGCGCGTCGAGCGCATCGACGAAGTCGAGTCGGCCACGATCGAGCGTGTGGGCCGAGAAGCATTCGTTCCGATCGACGGCCTACCCCTGCCTCTGCTCGATCTCGCCGCGCTGCTGGCGATCGCTCCGGCCGCGCCTGGATCACGCAGCCTCGTACTTCTCGCCGAGGTCGGAGGCCAGCGGGTGGCCCTGCGATTCGACCACCTGCTCGGCCAGCAAGACGTCTTCGTGAAGCCCGTGCCGCCGCTCCTGGCCGGCCTGCGCGTGCTGTGCGGGCTGACGGTCGGCGCCGATGGGCGACCGCTCTTCCTGATCGAGCCGGCACGGCTGCGGTAGGCAGCGGCCGGTGGCACTCCGACGCGCGCGGCGGGCGTAGCGCAAAGCACGATCACTCCGCGGCGCCGCTCTCCGTGCGCTGCTCGTGCGTCTGGTAGGCGCGGCCCACGCTGTCCTCGACACGGCGGGGGAGCGGGCGCCCGGCGGTGTCGCCGGGCTCGTTCCGGGCGACGGCGAAGAGGCCGCCAAAGGCTGCGTCGGTGCCTTCGCGGAAGACCGTGAGGCCGACCCAGATTCCAATCACGATCAGCAGGATGCCGAAGATCTTGCCCATGGAGGCGTCTCCTCTGCGTCAGGCCCGGAATCGGCCGGACGCGCTCGGCTCCTGAGCGCAGGCTGCAGGCGGCCAGCGGACGGAGCCGCAAGGCTCAGAGCGTGCGCAGCCTGGCGGCGAACAGGCGCCGAATGACGAGGGTGAGGGCGACGATCGAGAGCAGCTCGGAAGCTCCCTGCCAGAGCTCGCTCTCGCCGAAGCCGCGGGCGAAGGCGGCGCGCACGGGGATCGAGACCAGCGCGAAGATGCAGGCGGCGAGTGCCCCCGATGCGAGCACGGTGCCGAAGCCGGGCTCGTGGGTTGCGAGGAGGGGCGGTGCGGCGGGAGGCGAAATCACCGGCTCCTGCGGCGCACGCACGATCTCGGGCTGCTCACACGCAGCAGGTTGCGGCGCACGCTCTGCGCTCGTACCGAAGTCGATTCTTCTGTCGCCATCGAGCTCGAGGTTGCGGCAGAAGACCGGAGACGGCGGCACCGGCGTCTCGGCAGCTTCGTCGCGGCCCGCATCGGCTCGGCCGCGGTCGACCTCGAGCTGGCGGAACCGGCGTCTAGACACGCTCACCGCTCCTCGGCCCGCGGGGAGGGGCCGTACGCGGTCGCAGCACTGGAGCGGCGGGTCCGGCCGGTGTGCGCCGCGGCGGGTCGGCCGGGCGCGCGCGCGTGGTCGCCCAGGCCCGCATGCGGTCGATCTCCTCGGCGGAGGTGACCGAGAGCGGTGTCGTCTCGGCGATGGCCTGCGCCAGATCGTCGTTCGTGAGCGCGCGGCCGAGGTCGAAGGCCGCGTACAGGCCCTCGATCACGCAGTGCTCGATCTCGGCGCCCGAGAAGCCGGCACACTTCTCGGCCAGTGCCGCGAGATCGAACGTGGCGGGATCACGTCCGCGGCGCCGCAGGTGGATCGTGAAGATCTCCGCCCTCGCCGCGGCATCGGGAAGATCCACGAAGAAGACCTCGTCGAAGCGTCCGCGCCGCAGCAGCTCGGGCGGAAGGCTCTCGATGCGGTTCGCCGTCGCCACGACGAAGACGCCGGCCGTCTGCTCGGACATCCAGGTGAGCAGCGAACCGAAGACCCGCTGCGCCGTGCCGCCGTCCATTTCGCCCGAGCGGCCGGTGCCACCAGCGAGGCCCTTCTCGATCTCGTCGATCCAGAGAACCGCGGGTGCCACCCCCTCGGCCACGCGTAGCGCGCGGCGCATGTTCTCCTCGGAGCCCCCGAGAAGGCCCGAGAAGACGCGGCCGAGATCGAGGTGCAGCAGCGGAAGCCGCCAGGCGTTCGCGACGACCTTCGCGGTGAGGCTCTTGCCGCAGCCCGGCGCGCCGAGCAGGAGCACGCCGCGGGCAGGCGGGAGACCGAACTCGCGGGCGCCCGCGTCGAGGGCCTTGCCACGGCGGCGCAGCCAGTCTTTGAGCCGGAGCAATCCGCCGACGTCGGCGAGCGTCGTCTCGGCCGGGTGGAAGTCGAGGATCCCGGACTTGCGGATCGCCTGACACTTCTCGGCCAGCACCAGCGAGACGTCGACACCGCGCAGCGCTCCGTCGCTGACGGCGGCGCGCGCGAAGGCGCTCTCGGCCTCGGCGAGCGTGAGCCCCTGAGCAGCGCGCACGAGCGCCTCGGCATCGGCGCGATCGATCTGCACGCGCTTGGGATTCTCGTCATGAAGCTGCTCGCAGAGGGAGCGGAGCAGGGCGCGCAGCTCCTCGGGCTCGGGAAGCGGCAGGTCGAGCACCGTCACGTCCTTCTCGAGCTCGGGTGGAAGCGTGAGCCGCGGTGCGGAGATGACGATGCTGCGGTGCGTGCCTTTGAGATGGCCGGCGAGATCGCGCAGGCGCCGCACGAGCAGCGGATCCTCGAAGAACGCGTGGAGATCGTGGAGCAGGTACAGGCCCGCGCCGTCCTGGGCACGGATGCGGTCGAGCACCTCGGCGGGCGTGGCCAGGCGCGGCGCCTCGGCGCGGCCTCCCGGCAGCGAGGCGAGGCCCCGGGCAGCCGTCCACACGGAGAGAGGCTTGCCCTGCCGGCGCGCGAGATCGAGGAGCAGCGACTCGAGCCGCGACTCCTCGTGCGTCACGACGTAGAGCACGGGATAGCGGGCCCGCACGAGCAGGTCCACCTGCTCGACGAAACGTGCGGCGGCATCGGTCGACATGCTGGTCTTTTCGGCCGAACCGGCCCGCGGTTGAACCCCGGTACGGCGCGGCCGCGCGGTCTCCGGGCGGCGCCGGATCAGGGCGTGAGGGATACTCACGCACCGTGAGGGGAGGCCTTTGGACCGCGAGCGCCTGCGGGAGCTGATCGAGCGCGTTCGGGCCGGCGAGCTCGCAACCGACGACGCCCTCGAGGCGCTCGCGCGCATGCCCTTCGTCGATCTCGGCCACGCGCGCGTCGACACTCACCGTGCGCTGCGCGGCGGGCTGCCGGAGGTCGTGTACGCGCCGGGCAAGAGTCCGGAGCAGATCGCCGAGATCGCGCGAACGATCCACGCGGAGGGGCAGTCGGTGCTCGCAACGCGCGTGGCGGCCGGAGTGGGCGAGGCGCTTCTCGCCCTGCTGCCGGGCGGCAGCCATGACGCAGACGCGCGGCTTTTCTGGCTCGGTCCGGCCGAGGTGCCCATCGCGGGCAAGGGAGCCGTTGCCGTGGTCTCGGCCGGCACGGCCGACCATGCGGTGGCGGCGGAGGCCGCCGGCGTCGCGCGCCGCTTCGGCAACCGGGTCGATCTCATCGAGGACGTGGGCGTTGCCGGCGTGCACCGCCTGCTGGCCGTCGGAGACCGCCTGCGCGCGGCCCGCGTGCTGATCGTCGTGGCCGGCATGGAGGGCGCGCTTCCTTCCGTGGTGGGCGGGCTGGTGGACAAGCCCGTGATCGCGGTGCCGACGAGCGTCGGCTACGGCGCCTCCTTCGGCGGGCTCGCTGCGCTCCTCGGCATGCTGACGAGCTGCGCCTCGACCGTCACGGTCGTGAACATGGACCACGGATTTGGAGCCGCCCCTGTCGCGCCGCTCGTCAATCGTCGCTAGCGCCGG
>CAYOIG010000565.1:0-3027 GCA_964403915.1 uncultured Myxococcaceae bacterium | reverse complement strand
GACGATGCCATGAAGGCCGAGCTCGAGCGTCTTCGCGCCGAGAACGAGGCCCTGAAGCGCCGCAGCACGCGTGCCGTATCCCTGAAGGTGAGCGAGAAGGGAGGAGTCTCCGTCTACGGGCTCGGGCGCTTTCCGGTGACGCTCTACAAGGAGCAGTGGACGAAGCTCCTCGACATGGCGGACGAGATCAAGGCTTTCCTGCGGGAGAACGACGCACGCCTCAAGACGAAGGAGTGAGCGCTGCGCACGCCGCTCAGCGGGCCGGCTTCGCTTCGGGCTCGGGAGCCAGGAGCGTCAGGGTGTCGAGCGGCATCTCGAGCCACGGGCGGTAGGCCGCATACGCCTGCGCCGGCGCCTCGGCAATGGCGAGCAGCAGCCTCCCCTTCCCGGCCTCGATCAGTGTCACCTCCTCGACGCTGTCGCTCTGCTCGACCTCGACGGCGAAGCGGAGCGCGCGCTGGCCTGCGATCTCGAGCTCGCGCCGGCCGAGCAGCGGACCCTTGGCCAGGTGCACGTCGCCGTACTGCGCGAGGTAGGCATCGAGTCCGGCGACGGGGATCGCGAGCACCTGCAGCGAGGCGTCGTAATCCCACGCGAGGCCGTCCACGGCTGCAACGCCGTGGTCGACGGCGATCACCGTCCAGCCCTCCGGAAATCGCAGCGAGAACCCGTACTGCGCAGCGTTCCACGGTGTCGCAGCGAGCCGCGCCGGACCTGGCGGGGGAGCGGCTGCGGCGCGAGGCGCGTTCTCGCCGGGCCGGCGCCGCGCGTAGACGGTGCCGCTCGGCAGCGCGTAGAGCGCGGCAAAGGAGGCGACGTCCTGCGCCGAGAGCCGGCGCGCGCCGAGGCGGTCGCGCGCCACCTCGTGCAGGAGATCGGCCGGGAGCGGGCTATGGCTGCGCGCGCCGAGGGCGTGGCCGATCTCGTGCGCGGCGACGGTCTCGACCTGCTCCGGTGTCAGCAGGCCGTACTCGTCGGCCACGAAGATCCGCACCTCGACGCCTCCCAGCGCAGCCTCGATTCGGCCGCTCGCCGGATCGCCTCCCCGAACGCGACAGGCATCACCCAGCGGTGTCATCCCGAGCACCTGCTTGCCGTCTTCCGGCGTGGGCGCCCGCTCACCGACGAGGCGGATCCGGACGTCGGGAGGCTCGCCCGGCGCGGCGCTCCGAAAGCGGATCGGCGCGCCGACCTCCTGCTCCCAGTGTGCAAGTGCGCGCTGCACCGCCTGCACGTAGACCGCGGGGGGTGTCGGACGCTCCTCCTCTGCGAGCTCGCCGGCGAACGCCGGCGCATCGATCGCAACGGCCAGCGGGAAGCGCTCGTCCGGCCAGCGGCACGTCGCGAGAACGTTTTCGCCCTGCCCTTCGATTCGCAGCCGGTGCACGATGAACGGGAGATAGTTGGGCTCGCGCAGCCCGGGGTTCGCGGCGCGGAACGCCTGATACTCGCGGCGGTCGGGCGGAAGGGGCGACAGCGACTCGGTGCTCGGGGCGGATTTGGAGCAGCCGAGTGCAGCGAGCAGCGCGGCTGCGATCGGCGCGGCTCTCCCGCCGCTCACCGCGCTCCGTGCCGGCGGCCGCGCATCGTTCGCTGCACCTCGCGATCCTCTTCGCGCCGGCGGATGGTCTCGCGCTTGTCGTAGAGCTTCTTGCCCCGGGCGAGCGCGAGCTCGACCTTGGCCCGGCCGTCCTTGAAGTAGAGGCTGAGCGGCACGATCGTGAATCCGCGCTCGGAGACATCGCCCGCGAGGCGAGCGATCTCTGCCCGGTGCAGCAGCAGTTTGCGCTCGCGCCGCGGGTCGGCGTTCTCCCGGCCCGCCTCCTCGTAGGGGCTGATGTGGGCATTCACCAGATAGGCCTCGCCACGACGCACCAGGGCGTAGGCATCCGAGAGGCTCGCCTTGCCTGCGCGCAGCGATTTGACCTCGGGGCCGCGCAGCACGAGGCCCGCTTCGTAGGTGTCGAGGATCTCGTACTCGAAGCGCGCGCGCCGGTTGGTCGCGACGAGCTTGCGCGTCTTGTCCTGGGGCTCGGCCACGGCCGCAGCGTAGCGCCTATTTCGCGCCGTTCGGGTGCGGCCGCGGCCTACTCCCGGATCCGGTTCCGCGCGTCGACGAAGACGCGCCGTGCGTGCCAGTCGCGACACTCGGCGTCGTCGGCCTGCACGTAGCTGGCGATGATGATGACGTCGTGGGGCTTGACCAGATGCGCCGCGGCGCCGTTCACGCAGATCTCGCCCGATCCGGGCTCGCCAGGGATGGCGTAAGTGTGGAGCCGGCTGCCGTTCGTGCAGTCGTAGAGATCGACCTGCTCGTAGGGGAGGATGTCGGCCGCGCGGAGCAGATCCTCGTCGATGGTGATGCTGCCCTCGTATTCGAGGTTCGCCTCGGTGACGGTGGCGCGGTGGATCTTCGACTTGAGCATGGTTCGCTTCACGAGCGCTCCTCCTCTTCGGGCTTCGGGCGCAGCACACGGTTGTCGATGAGGCGCACCGGCGGGCCGCCAGTGCCGGGAAGGGACGCGAAGCGCACGGCCAGGGCCAGCAGCGCGGGAGCTGCGAGGCGTGGCGGAGCGGGCGCGAGCGTCTCGGGATCGCGCAGCTCGGCGTAGTCGAGCTCGGCGCGCGGCGCGCTGGCGATCTCGGCGCGAACGAGATCGAGGAGCGCCTCGGCGTCGTTCTCGCCGGCCGAGAGCGCCGATTCGGCGGCGTCGAGGGCGCGCACCAGCACCACGGCCTGCCGGCGTGCCTCGGCGTCGAGGTTCTCGTTGCGGCTCGAGCGGGCAAGGCCGTCGGCCTCGCGCACGATGGGCGCGCCCACGATCTCGACGTCGAAGAGAAGATCGCGCGCCATGCGGCGAATCAGCGCGAGCTGCTGGAAGTCCTTCTCGCCGAAGACCGCCACGTGGGGCTTCGCCGCGAGGAAGAGCTTCGCCACCACCGTGGCGACACCGCGGAAGTGCTCGGGGCGCGAGTGGCCGCAGAGCGGCTTCGAGAGCTCGCTCACGGTCACCCAGGTCTCGCTGC
>CAYOIG010000564.1:0-4749 GCA_964403915.1 uncultured Myxococcaceae bacterium | reverse complement strand
GCGCCGGCGCCGAAGCGCCACTCGGCGAGGGCCGCCGCGTGGGCGTCGTTCTCGAGCACTCCGGGCCGACCGAGAGGGGCGCGGAGCGCGTCCACCCCCGGCGCCCGCTCCCAGCCCGGACGAGTCGGCGGGCCGCGGACGCCGCCCCGGCCCTGGTCGAGGGGGCCAGGCGCCGAAACCCCCACGACTTCGACCGAGGCCAGGGACACACCCGCGTCGGTCACGAGCCGCCGCGCGTCCTCCGCGATGCGGGCGAGATCCTGCTCCGCGCTGCCGGTCGGATCGAGCGGGCGCCGCAGCCGCGCCTCGATCCGGCCGTCGGGCCCGCCGAGCGCGAGCGCGACCTTCGTGCCGCCGATGTCGATCCCGAGCACGCGCGGCACGGCGCTCCCTCTGCGGCCTGCAGGACGCCGCGAGCCTATCACAAGGGCCTCATGCGCCGTCGGCCGTCCGCCGATCAGGAAAGGCGTGGAGGCGAGTGGGCCTGCGGCTGCGGTTGCCGGCGGTCTGCGATGCCCGGTGGGGGGGACATGCGACGCATCAAAACGGCCTTGCTGGGCGGGCTCCTGCTCGTGCTCACGAACGGCTGCGCCATGCTGGAGTTGGTCGAGAGCCGCGACCTCCTCGGCTACAAGGCGCAGCTCACCGACGTCCACAAGCAGTACACGCGATTCGTTCGCTGGAACGAGTTCGCGCGCGCGAGCGAAGCCATCGAGCCCGAGCAGCGGAGCGCCTACCTCGCTGCGCTGCGTGCGCTCGGCGAGATCCGCTTCACGGACTACGAGGCCGAGGCGCCGGTCTACGACGACGCGATGGAGACGGCCACCGTGCGCGTGCGTTACTCCGCTTACCACGGCAATACGCTCTCGGCGGTGACGCTGGTCGAGGAGCAGCGCTGGACGCGCGATCTCGAGAGCGGCGGCTGGCGCGTGGGGCACGACGGCGCACCCCTGGTCGAAGCGACGAGTGTCGGCACGCGCTGAGCCGCGCCGGGTGCACACGATGACCGCGCGGCCGACGCTTCTCGTCGTGGATCCCCTCCCGATCTTCCGCGAGCTGATCCGCCTCTCGCTGGCACCCGTGGGCCGCATCCTCACGGCTGCGGACGACGAGACCGCCCTCGCGCTGCTGCGGCGGGAGAGCGTGAGCCTCTTGTTGGCCCATCATGCGCCTGCCGGAGCCGGGAGTCTCTCCCTGTGCGAGACCGTGAAACAGGACCCTGCGCTCGCCCACGTGCCGGTGATTCTCGTGACGGGCGGCGACGGGCCCGAGCAGCATGCCGCCGCGGTGCGGGCCGGCGCGGACGACGTCCTCACCCGCCCGCTCGATCGCCTCAGCCTGCTCGCTGCGACGCGGCGCCTGCTCACGGCGCCCGCCGTGCAGGGCCTGCCCCGGATCGACGTCGAGACGCCGGTGCGGCTCGCTCGCGAGGGCGCCGAGGCCTGGGGCACGGTCCGGAATCTCTCCCGGGGCGGGATCTTCATCGAATCCGAGCAGGCCTATCCGCCCGCGACCGAGCTACAGCTCGAGTTCCCGCTGCCGGACGGGCGCACGGTGCTGGCACCGACGGCGCACGTGGTGTGGGTGCGGATTCCGACGCGTGGAAGCCGCACCGGCATGGGCCTGCGCTTTCTCGGCCTCGACGGCACGAGCGCGCATTCGCTCGAGCACTTCGTTCGCGAGCACCGCGGCACGCTGCCGCCCGCGGCTCAGCTGGAGGCATCGTGACGATGCGCATCTCTCAGGGGCGCCGCTGGATTGCCCGCCTCGCGCTGGCCGTGCTGCTGCTCGTTACGGGCGGCGCTCTCGTCTCCGCGAGCGCGGGTGCGCAGGGCGCCGCCTCGATCAGCCCCGACCCGAGCGCCTTCTGGCGCAGCAAGGCCGCCGAGCTGCGCGCACGCTTCGCGGCGGCCGCGGTTCGCGAGCAGGCCGCAACGGCGGCCTACTCGCGCATGCTCACGCGCCGCTATCCGGCCGGCGAGGCGAAGCTCGCCATCCTCGACGAGCGGGAGGCCGCCGCGAAGGCCCTTGCCGATGCCCGCACCGAGCTCCGCGAGTTCAAGGAGGAGGCGCGCGCCACCGGTGTGCCCGACCGCTGGATCGATCCCGAAGGCACTCCGCCTCCCTGGTGGATCGATCCGGACAGCTGACCCGAACGCAAAGACGCGGGCCCCGCGCGCACGGGCGTGCGGGGCCCGGGTGGCCTCATCGCAGGCCGCCTACTCGGGAAGCTCCGCTTCGCTCGGGATCTCCGCGATGTCGGATTCGTGCGCGATCGGCTTCACCACCGTGATGATGCGGCCGCCCTGCCGCATGATCGTGTCCGTGCGCGTCGATTGGGTGCCGGGGACGTAGAAGCGCCGCTTCTCGATCACGATCGGCTCGCCCGAGTCGGCCGCGCCGGATCCGATCGCGACGGCCGATTGGCCGCCGGATCCCACGACGATGGCCGCGTCGCTTCCCCAGGAGGATCCGTAGATCGTCCCCGGTGCCAGCGTGCCTGCCCCCGAGACCCGCGCATTCAGCTTCGACATCTCCTCCGCCGACTTCTCCATCCGCCGGGCGTGGGCCTGCGTACCCGAGCGCTGCGCGGGCGTGTAGCTCTTGTAGGCATGGAGGGGGCGGAGCGGCGCGGCCTTCGCCTGGGCGCGGTAGCGCTCCGGAATCCGCTTCGCGTCGTCCGTGAACGCGTAGACCCCATCGTCGGTCTTCCAGCGGTAGACGACCTTCGCACCGGCCGGGGCGGCTACGGCGCAGAGAACGGCGGCAGCAATCAGCGTGCGCGGAAGCATCCGCGCGAGCAGCGGCATGAGCATGGCTTCGTCTCCTCGTTCGTGAGTGGAGACGCCGCGGAGAAAGTGTCAAGGCGCTGCCGAGTTGCACCGGCACCGCGAAAGCAATGCACGACGCTTGACGGCGCACCGCCTCGGAGACTACCTTCCGGCCCGATTGCTGCGGGGTAGAGCAGCCTGGTAGCTCGTCGGGCTCATAACCCGGAGGTCGGGGGTTCAAATCCCCCCCCCGCTACCACTTCGTGGAACCGCTCGGAGGCCTGACGGCCCCGGGCGGTTCCTGTTTCTACCTCGAGCCAGAACGTGCCCTCGAGGCGGAAGTCGCGCTCACAGTCGGGGGCGACCCGGATCCTCTCGCCGCCCAGCAGAGCGCGCAGGATCCCGCGGCCGTGCTCGGGTGAGCCGTCCAGACCCTTCCGAAGCTCGCGGACGCGAGCCTCGACCCTCGCCGCGATGGTCTCATGATCGACGGCTGCGGGTCGTGTGGCAGCTCGGGTGAGTAGTGCCTGCCGCTCGCGATCCAGCTCCCCGTAGATCTCGGCCGCTTCGTCCACCCTGCCGGTCTTCGCCGCGAAGCGCGCCAGGTTCGCGAGCTCGCCCTCGACCTCGGCCAGGCGGCGGCTGTCGGCCACGGGGTCGTGGGCGGCGTCGATCTCGGCCACGCGCTCAAGCGCCCGCTCGATCACGAAGAGCACCTTATCGGGGTCGAGCACGCGCTCTCGGATGGCGTCAAGAAAGCGGGCCTCGAGCGCCAGTCGCGGCACGCGCAGGCTCACGCCGCACACGGTCGGCCCGCGCTTCTGGTGCCAGCCGCAGCCGTAGGTCGCAACGCTGTTGAGGGCGTGAAAGGCGCCGCCGCAGACGTTGCACTCGAGGAAGCCGGAGAGGAGATGGCGAGCCTTCCCCGTGCGGGCCTGGTGAGTCTGGATCCTGCCGTCGGCACCGCGGGAGTAGCGGGTGCCCCTCTCTCGCATCGACGCCTGCGCGGCCTCCCACGTGTCGGCCTCTACGATCGCCAGCGCCGGATCCGAGCTTCGGATCCACTCGCTCTCGGGTCGCTTGAACTTCCGGCGCTTCCCGGTTTCGTGGTCCTTGATCCACTGGGAGCGGTTCCAGATCCGCTCGCCCTTGTAGATCGGGTTGAGCAGCATCTCCCGCAGCGCCGTGGTGGACCACGACGGGCGCAGCTTGTGGAGCGCTCGCGGGCGCGGCGACGCTACCGCGGCGCGGTTCAGCCCATGGGCCAGGTCGCGAAGGCTCGCACCCCGCAAGTAACCCTCGAAGATCCGCCGCACGATGGCCGCCGATTCCTCGACGATCACGTAGCTGGAGGGCGCGGTCGGGTCCGGCTTCTCGAGCCGGTAGCCGTAGGGTGCGCCGCCGGCCGCGAAGCCCCGCTCTACCCTGCCCCGCATCCCCCGGTGCGTATCGGCGGAGAGCTTCACCAGGTACTCCTCGGCAAAGACGCCCATGACCTTCGAGCCCACGTTGAAGAGGTCGAGCCCGGTGGACACTTCGACCGCAGATTTCTTCGCCACGCGCAGGCGGTTGCGGATCCATCCCTGATCCTCGCCGTCACGCGCGAGCCGCGAGAAGTCCCAGCAGAGCAGCACGTCCCACTCGGGGATGCGCGAGATCAGGTCGAGGAGCGAAGGCCGGTTATGCCGCGACGCTCCCGACACGCCCGCGTCAACGGCGATCAGCTCCTCGGCGACGTCCCAGCCTTTGCGCTTCGCGAAGTCGCGGCAGCGCGCAATCTGATCCCCGGGCGAGTCCTCGCTCTGCTTGTCCGTGCTCATGCGCGCGTAGATCGCTGCTCTCATGCCGTCCCCCTCTCTCCGAGCGCCTCTTCGATCACCGCGAACGCCTCCTCGTGCTGGAGATCCGGCGCCACCGCGCACGCGCGCGCGACCACACGCGCTACGAACGCACCGTCGGTCGCCGGATCGAGCAGCAT
>CAYOIG010000563.1:0-3132 GCA_964403915.1 uncultured Myxococcaceae bacterium | reverse complement strand
GCGGCCTCGATGCCTCCGCGGCGATGCTCGCCGGGCTGGTCGAGAACGCGGAAGACCCCTTCGAGAGAGCCGAGTACGAGAAGGCCCTCGACGAGGTCGAGACCGAGCGCCGCGCCCGTGTGCTCGACGCCGCGCGCGAGGAGTTCCGGCGCCTTCGCGGCCGCGATCTCGCGCGGGTGGAAGAGCTGGCCGAAGGCGCCGTGCCCGTCCTCGCCGAACTTCCGCCGGAGATCCACGGCTGGGAGTGGGTGATCGATCCTGCGTCCGGGCGCATCGTCTCGAGCTGGTACGGCGCACGCTACGAGCCGCTGCTCCATGCCGCCGTGCGCGAGGAGCGCGAGCGACAGAAGGGGGTGAAGCTCGTGCCGCTGATGGAGGCCCGGTGAGCGAGGCCCGCGAAATCGTCCGTGTCGAAGGCCTCGTGAAGGAGTTCCGTCCCGGTCTCGGGCTGCGGCGCCGCCGCGTGCTGGACGGCATCTCGTTCTGCGTGCGCGAGGGTGAGATCTTCGGCTTCGTTGGCCCGAATGGCGCCGGAAAGACCACGACGCTCAAGCTCCTGATGGGCCTCATCCATCCGACCGCCGGCCGCGCCTCCATTCTCGGCCACGACGTCGGCGAGACCTCCTTTCGCAGCCACGTCGGCTTCCTGCCCGAGAACCCGTACTTCTACGAGTTCCTGACGGGGCAGGAGATCCTCGCCTTCTACGCCCGGCTCTCGGGCGTTCCGGGCGGCCGCATTCGCGAGCGCGTCGCGACGCTGCTCGACTGGGTCGGCCTCTCCCACGCAGCCGGCGCGCGCCTTCGCACCTATTCGAAGGGCATGCTGCAGCGCGTGGGCATCGCCCAGGCCCTCGTGCACGACCCCTCCGTCGTCTTCCTCGACGAGCCCATGAGCGGGCTCGATCCGATCGGGCGCAAGGAGATCCGCGACCTCATCCTGCGCCTTCACGGCGAGGGCAAGACCGTCTTCATGAACACGCACATCCTCTCGGACGTCGAGACCCTTTGCGACCGCGTCGCGATCATCGTGAAGGGCGGCATCCGCTACGAGGGCCCGATTGCAGACTTTCTCGATGCAGGCGAGCGTCAGACCGACGTGCTGCTCGCGCGCGTGGCGCCCGCGCTCGCCGCAGACCTCGAGGCGCGCTTCGGCCCTCTCGGCGGCCGCGGCGAGCACGTCGAGCTTCGGCTGCCGGAGAAGACGGTGGGCGAGGTGCTGGCGCAGGCGCTCGGAGCCGGCGCCGAGGTGGTGGCCGTGACGCCGCACCGCGCCTCGCTCGAATCGATCTTCCTCTCCGCCGTGCGCGACGCCGGCGGGCCGGAGCGGAGGAGCCGGCCGTGATCTCGCCCGTTCGACTCGGCGCCCTCGCGGCCAACACCATGCGCGAGGCCATTCGCAGCAAGGTGCTCTACACGCTGCTCTTCTTCGCGGTGCTGCTGATCGGGACGGGCGTGCTGCTCTCGACGCTCACCTACGTCGAGAGCGAGCGGATCCTCCAGAGCGTGGGTATCGCGGCGATCCGCCTGTTCGGGGCGGCGATCGCGATCTTCATCGGCATCGGCCTCATCCACCGCGAGGTGGAGCGGCGAACGATCTACACGATTCTCTCGAAGCCGATCTCGCGGGCGGAGTTCCTGCTCGGGAAGTATCTCGGCCTCGTTGCGACGATCTGGCTCCAGGTCCTCATCATGGGGGTCGCGTTCGCAGCGGTGTCACTGCTGGCCGGCGCACCCCTCACCGAGCAGCACGCGCTCGCCCTCTGTCTCGCCGCAGTGGAGCTGGCGCTGATCGTGGCCTTCGCGACACTCTTCTCGTCGTTCACGACGCCGATGCTGGCGGCGCTCTTCACCACCGGGCTCTACGTCGTGGGCCACCTCTCGCGCGACCTGCGCGACCTCGGTGCCCGCTCCGACGCAGAGTCCGTTCGCATCGTGGCGATGACCCTGCACCGTCTGCTGCCGGACCTCGAGAGCTTCAATCTAACGACGCAGGCCCTGCACGGTCTGCCGGTGCCCGGGCACGAGGTGCTCTTCGCGCTGCTCTACGGAGCCGGCTACTGCGCCCTGTTGCTCGTGCTCGCCGTCGTGGTGTTCGAGCGCCGCGACTTCAAGTAGCGTCGGCAACATGACCGATGTCTCCGGCGTCGATCCGGGCTGGTTCGAGGCCATTGCCTTCCTGCTCGGCCTGCTGGTGGGATCGTTTCTCAACGTCGTCATCCACCGGCTTCCGCGCGGCGAGTCGGTCGTGCGCCCCCGCTCGCGCTGCCCGCACTGCGGCCATGCGATCACGGCGTTCGAGAACGTGCCGGTGCTGTCCTATCTCGCGCTGCGTGGGCGCTGCAGGGGCTGCGGCACGCGCATCGCGCTGCGCTATCCGGCGCTCGAGCTGCTGACTGGCCTCGTGTTCTTCGCGGTCGTGGCGCGTCACGGCGTGGCTCCCGCGAGCCTCGCTCTCGTCGTCTTCGCCTCGCTGCTGATCGCCGCTTCCGCGATCGACTTCGAGCACCGCATCATTCCCGATGCGATCTCCGTCGGGGGCCTCGTGGCCGGCCTCGTGCTCGCGCCGGCCGCAGCCTGGCTCGAAGGCGCGAGCCCGGAGGAGGCGCTGCTCCGCAGCGCGGCTGGCGCGGCGCTCGGCTTCGGCATGCTCTGGAGCGTGGGCTTCGTGCACGCCCGAGTCTGCGCGGCCTCGGGAAGGCGCTTCGCGCACTGGCCCGACGACGGGGAGGCCTTCCCGCGCGCGGCGTCCCTCGACTACTGGACCTGGTTCCCCGGCATGGGCTTCGGCGACGTCAAGCTGATGGCGATGATCGGCGCCTTCGTCGGGCCGGCGGGTGTGATCGAGGCGCTCGTCCTCGGCTCGGCGGCCGGTCTGGTGCTGGGCTTCTCGTGGATGCTCTTGCGGCGTGACTGGAACGCCCCCTTCGGCTTCGGCCCGGCACTGGCTGCGGGCGCACTGCTGGTTGCGCTCTCGCCCTGGCGGCTCCCGCTGCCGTTCTGAGAGGCGCGAGATGCCGAGCGGCCTCCAGTGGATGCGCGGCGGAGCAGCAGCCGCGGCATACTGCCGCGACACCGAGGAGCACCCCGATGGAAGCTGCACCGGCCGCGAACGCCGAGATGATCCGCTACTGG
>CAYOIG010000562.1:0-2064 GCA_964403915.1 uncultured Myxococcaceae bacterium | reverse complement strand
AAGAGCACGACGCCGCCGATGCGCCCGGCCGCGATCAGCGCCCCGAGCTCGTCGGGCACCTGCGTGCCCTGAAAGCCCGCGAACAGGAGCTGGCCCGGCGGCTCCATCATCGGTGCCCGGCGCCAGTGCGTGCCTTGCGCGCGCTGGCGCGGATGTAGCGCTGGCTGATGGGCGACAGATCTCCGGGTGCAACGTGGGATTCGATGAGCACGAACCCGTTCACCTCGTGCGCCGCGCGCAGCGCCTCACGCAGCTCCTCGCGGGTGCGCGCCTGGAAGCCGACGCCGCCCCAGGCCTGCGCCAGCTCGGCATAGGGCCAGGGCGGGATCGTGAGCAGATCCGCGCGCGGCGAGACGGGGCGGAAGATCCCCCAGCCTGCATTGTTCACCAGCACGACGATGGGGGAGAGGCCGCGAGCCGGCGCATGGGAGATCTCGTGTCCGGTCATCTGGAAGGCGCCATCGCCGCAGAGCACGAGAGGCCGAACGCCGGTTCCGATCTGCGAACCGAGCGCGGCCGGAACGCCGAATCCCATCGAGGCGTAGTACCCCTGCGAGAAGTAGAGCCCGCCCTCGCGCAGGCGCAGCTCGAGACCGCCGAAGAGCATGTCGCCCGACTCGGCGAAGACGTGGTAGCAGCGATGCGCCCACAGGAACTCGTTCACCTCGAGCAGCAGGTCGTTCACGCACAGCGGCGTGGTGCTCTTCGTCTTCCGGCTGCGGGGCGCCTTGCGCACGAGATTGTCGTGGTAGGTGACGGCCTCGCGGAAGCAGGGGAGCTTCGCCGTAGAGACGCCCGACACGAAGTCCCGTAGCGTCACCTCGGTGTACTGGTGGAAGGAGACGTTCACGCGGTCGGCGAGTGCCCAGATCGAGCGCTCGCGGCGCACCTCGGGCTTCGCGGCGCCGAGGTTCATGTCGGTGAGCACGGTGCCGAGCGCCAGCACGAGATCGGCCTCGCGAACGCGCCGTCCGATCGCAGGCGGACTGAAGGGG
Organism: uncultured Myxococcaceae bacterium; assembly: GCA_964403915.1. Lineage (GTDB taxonomy): Bacteria > Myxococcota_A > UBA9160 > UBA9160 > UBA9160 > MYXO. The sequence continues at coordinate 1,069 of CAYOIG010000562.1, read as the reverse complement.
CCCTGGTAGATCCCCATGTGCAGCGGATGATCCATGGGGAAGACGCCCTTGGCGTCGATGGTGGTGACGACCGGCACGCGCAGCTTCTCGGCGAGGCGCCTGAACTCGCGCTCTGCGCGCTCGCGGTAGAGCTCGAGCCCCCCCATCAGCACCGGATGCTTCGCCGCACGGATGCGCGCCGCAGTCTCTGCCACCGCCTCCGCCAGCTTTCTCGAATCGGAGCGGGGCCGCGCGAAGCTGCCGTCCCAAGCCACGATCTCGCGCGGGACGGGAATCTCGACACCCACGAGGTCGCGGTGGATCTCGAGATAGCCCGGGCGCAGCTCGCGCAGGATCGTGCCCACGATCTCGTGGATCTCCGCGGCGGCGGTCTCGGGATGGCGCAGGATGCGCGCGATGCAGGTCACTTCGGCGAAGACGCGGCACTGGCTCTCGATGTCCTTTGCCTGGTGGTGGATGCCCGAGAGCTTCTGCTCGGCCTCGCCCGGGCCGCCCGAGACGACGAGCAGCGGCACCTGCTCGGCATAGGCTCCCGCGACCGGGTTCACGCAGTTGAATCCTCCCGCACCATAGGTGACGCACACGACGCCGAGCCTGCGCGTGCTGCGCGCGTAGCCGTCGGCGGCGAAGCCGACGCCGGGCTCGTGGGAGAGGGTCACGATCTCGAGCGCGCGGTCACTGCCGAAGCGGTGGAAGAGGCCGAGAACGAGGTCGCCGGGCAGGCCGAAGATGTGCGTCACGCCCGCGCGCTCGAGATAGGCCACGAGAAAGTCGCCGAGCGCCATTCGCGGTCGAAAAGCGGGCGCCGGACGACGCTTCGCGCGAGGCTGCTTCGCCACGACTAGAGCCCTCCCTCCCGGCGCAGGAGCTCCCATTGGTAGAGCCCCGCCAGCACCAGCGCATGATCGATGCCTCCCGACCGCACGAGGCTCGGGATCTCGGCGACAGGAACGAGCTCGACCCAGGTCTCCTCCGCGCCCTCGTTCCGGATCTCGGCCACCTTCTCGACGCGCGGCGCCACGAAGGTGTGTACGCGGTTGCCGAAGAGCGCCGGGTTCGGATTGACGGC
>CAYOIG010000561.1:0-2816 GCA_964403915.1 uncultured Myxococcaceae bacterium | reverse complement strand
GGGCGCCGCTCGCGCTCCGGATCGGCCGCTTCGTCCCGTTCGGGCAGACGCAGGTGTTCTCGGTGTAGGGGCCCTTCAGTTTGCTGACCGAGAGCGCGAAGTTCTGCCTCAGATCCCGCTCCTGCTCCGGCGTCAGCTCCGGGGCATTCATGGCCCCGGCTGCGGGGGCCAGCGTGAGCGTGGCCGCGATCAGCAGCGCGCCCCGGGCGATCCTGGTCGGTTTCATGCCCGGCCCCCTCCTCACGAATCTCCCGAGAACCATGCTCGCCCCCCCCTTCCGCTGCTCCGCCGGCCCCTACGGTATCCGTCCCGGGCCCCTTCGGGCTATCTTCTTCTTTCACGATGAAGCCGCTGCTCGCATGGGGGGTCGTGCTCGCGGTCGTGGCTGCGCTGCCGGCTGCGGCCGCCGACCGGGCTGCCGACTCCCGGGCCTTTCTGTCGCGGATCGAGCCTTCCCGGGAGCTCCAGGCGGATCTCGACCGGTTCGTCGAGGCGCGGCTCGCGGCGGATGCCGACCTCCGGCGTGCCGCCCTGCGGGTTGCGCTCCTCGATCTTCGTGCAGGGGATGCGCCGCGTCTTGCCCACTGGCAGGGCGAGACGCCGATCTATCCCGCGAGCGTGGTGAAGTTCGTCTATCTGATGGCCGCCTACGCCTTCCAGGAGCAGGGTAAGCTCGCGATCGACCCTTCGCTCGACGAGGCGCTCGAGGGGATGATCCGCGCGAGCAGCAACCAGGCTACGCAGCGGGTCTTCGAGCGCCTGACCGGTGCCGTGCCGGGGCCGCCGCTGGCCGAGGGGCCCTATGCCGAGTTCCGGGAGCGAAGGCTCGGCGTCGAGCGCTGGCTGAAGACGCTCGGCATCACCGACCTGCACACGGTGAATCCGACCTACGACAGCGGCGGGGACATCTCGGGCCGGGAAGAGCAGTTTCTCTCCGACCGCAGCGTTCCGGGCGGCCTTGCGAGCGCTGGCGGAGAGTTTGCGAACCGCACGGCGATGACGGCCGCCGGCACCGCGAAGCTGCTCGCGCTTCTCGCCACGGACCTCGCTCTTTCACCGGAGGATTCGGCGACCGTGCGCCGGCGCATGCGACGCGACTCCCGGCAGCAGCGCCATCTCGCGGCACGCATCGCCGGGGGCGCCGAGCGCGCGGGCGGGCTCGAGGCCTATGCCAAGAGCGGGACTTGGGGCCCCATCTATGCGGACGCCGGCATCGTGCGCCACACGTCCGGGCGCGAGATCGTGGTGGTGGTCTTCACCGAGGCCCGGCCACACTACCGCGGCGACTTCATCGCGGACCTGACCGAGGCCGCGGCGCGGCGCTGGCTCCTGGCGCCGGGAGCCCCAGCTCAGTAGACGCCGCCGAGCTTTGCGTGGTCCCAGGAGACGATCCGCTCGGGGCGAACCCGGATCGCGACGCGCTTGGCGGCCGTGCGCCGCAGCGTCTCGCGCATAACCGCGGGATCGGCGCCCGGCGCACTGGCGTTGCGGGCCGTCACTCGCCCGAGGCTGTCGAGCACGGCTTCCGGCTCGCGCGTGACCTCGGCCTTGCCATACATCACGACGCCCCGGAGCTTCACGTACTCCTCACCATCTTCGATGAGAAGCGAAACGCGCGGGTCGCGCTCGAGATTTCGAACCTTCTGGCTCCTGGCGAAGGTCGTCATCACGACCGTGCCGTCGTCCTCGAGCCCGAACCACATCGGCATGGGATGGGGGAATCCGTCCTTGCCCGTGCTGCACAGGATCAGGGTGCGCGCACCGCGAACGAAGGCGCGCTGCTCCTCGTCGCTCATCTCGATCTGCTTGCGTCTCGACATGGGCTCACGTCTCCTCGGGCTCGCGGAAGAGACCCTCGAAGCGCGCATTGGCCTCGCGAAGGCAGGCTTCGGGCTCGAGGGAGAGCGCGCGGGCCAGCGCCACCGCTGCGAAGAGCAGCTCGCCGAGAGCGCCACGCGCGTCCTCCTCAGCCGGCGCGCCACGCAGCTCCGCGAGCCGCGCGCCAATCGCCTGGGTCGCAGCCCCGAGATCCGGCGCTTTCGCGCCCGCACGCGCCGCGCGTCGCTGCAGCTTCTCGGCGCGCAGCAGGGCCGGCAGCCCGAGCGGGACGCCTCCGAGCGGGCGGCTCTCCTCGCCCCCCTTCGCAGCGCGCTCCTTCGCCTTGCTCTCCTCCCAGGCGACGATCTGCGCCTGCGCGTCGGGCACGTGGGCGCCGGCGAAGACGTTCGGATGCCGCCGCACGAGCTTGTCGCAGATGGCCTCGACCACGTCGCCGAAGGCGAAGGCGCCGCTCTCCTGTGCCATCTGCGCGTGGAAGACCACTTGCAGCAGCAGGTCGCCGAGCTCGTCGCGCAGCGCGCCGAGGTCGCCGCGACGGATCGCATCGTCGACCTCGTACGCCTCTTCGATCGTGTAGGGCGCGATGGTCTCGAAGCTCTGCTCGAGATCCCAGGGACAGCCGCCCTGTGGGCTGCGCAGCTTCGCCATGATCTCGAGGAGCCGGTCGATGGGAGGCATGGGAAGGGTCTCCGCTAGCGGCCGAGCCAGCGCTCGATGAAGGGTTTGATGCGCTCCATGCCCTCTCCCGATTGCGCGAATTCGAGCGGCATCGCCCGGATGTCCTCGATGCGCCGCATCCCGTCCGGCACGCTGGCGCCTGGACGGAGCGGGAAATAGGCGCCCGTCCGGCAAAGCTCGGTCTCGACGGCGGGAGACAGCAGGTGATCGATGAGGCGGCGCGCCGCCGCCGGATGCGGGCTGCCGCGGATCAGGAGCACGCTCGTCGGCAGCACCAGCGTGCCGAGCCCTTTCGGCTC
>CAYOIG010000560.1:0-6125 GCA_964403915.1 uncultured Myxococcaceae bacterium | reverse complement strand
GCAAACGCCGGGCTCGCGCCCAGGAGCTTGCGGTCGGCCAGGGCGTCGAGGATGGAGATCATGCCGACACCGACACGATGCCCGCCGCGATGGCGGCCGCGCGTACGCTGCGATGCGTGCCGGCCTCGAGCTGCGCGAAGTGCGCGGGGTGGTCGCGTAGCAGCCGGCGGGCGAGGTAGGAGGCGGACGTGCCACGAAAGCCAGTGATATTATCACTAGCTTCTGTGCCCTTACTCTTGCCGCCCTTCGCTCCCGCTTCGGCCAGCGTCGGATACGGCCCAGCCGCCTTCGCCTCGGCCACGGTCTGGATCGCGAGGCTTTCGCCCATCACGCGGCCACCTCGAGCCAGCCCGCAAGGCTCATGCCATAGAGCGCGAGGCAGCAGGCGTCCGCGAGGCCATCGTGCGGCTTGCGACGCCGGCCCGGCGTGAGCACCAGCTCGGGCACGCGCGCCTCGGCGGCCAGGATCGCCCGCACCTTGCCCTCGCCCGGCACGGCGCGCAGGACGGCCCGCTGCCACACGCTCGACGTCACCACGTGGACGGGCACCTCGAGGGCGGCCACCACGCCCTCCCAGAGCCCGAAGCCGCGGCCGATCGAGAACGTGCTCGAGAGGCCCTGCTTCGGCATCGCGTGCTGGCGCTCGAGGACCACCAGCGCAGGAGCGAGATCCCGCAGCAGGCGGGCCATCTCGGCCGGCCGGTACTCGCCCGGGCAGTAGGTGTCCTCGGCCGCATGCGCTGCCACCAGGCGGCCCGCCTCGTCGAGAGCCACGAGCGCGCCCGCCTTGCCGGGATCCACGCCGACGATCACGCTCACGAGCGCCTCCTCCACGTGCGATGCCGGGTGCGAGCAGCCCGGCTCCGGTCTGCGGCCCGCGCCGCGAAGTCACGGTGCAGGCGGGCCAGCGATTCGAGGTCGAGGACGCGGCGAGGCTTCGGCTCCACGGGAAGCTCGAGCTGCCCGTGATCCGGCCTCGGCATGCGGGGCTTCTCGCGGTCCTTCACGATGCCTCCTCGGCCTCGGGCTGCGCCGGCTCCCGGGCGAAGATCCGCCGGTTGAGCGCCCATAGGCTGCACGTCGAGAGGGCGCAGTCCCGGGCTTCGGCGCGCTCCCAGCAGACACAGTCGAGGCAGTGAAGCTCGATCGCGGCAAACGATCGGTGCGCGGCCAGACGTGCTAGGCGCTCCCAGCGAAGCCGGTACTTCTTCGGAGCGCCCTTCGGCATGGTCGCGATCGGCCGAAAACCGATCGTGCTAGCGCTAGCCCCCACTCCCAGCGCGGTTCCCGACACGATCTCGGCGCTACCCATGCTCGGATACCTCCTCGCCGTTTTCTTTCGCTGTAGGGGCTCCCAGCGCGTCCCCTGAAGACGTAGAAGCGGAGCCTGCGCGTGCTGCGGGCTGCGACTCGACGTCGATCTCGGGCTCGAGGGGCTCCTGCGCGGGCTGCGCCTCGAGCGCCTTCGCCTTGCCCTCGAGGTAGCCGCGCAGGTCCACGTCCTCGGGCTCCGCGCGATCGAGGCCGGCAGCGCAGAGCGATGCGCGCCGGCTGTTCGCGAGCGTCGAGGCCCGCGTCGCGGCATCGGTGTCTTTCGTGGCGAGGTAACGGCCGATCTCTGCCCGCATCGGGATCCCGAGGACCGCGGCGTCCTCCAGCAGGCTGCGCCGCATGGCCGAGAGGCGATTCTCGCCCCCGGCGCTCGAGATCCACCCGCGCAGCTCCTCGGCCGCGAGGTCGGCGAACGGCACCAGCTCCGGCAGAACGACGCCGGTTCTTGCGAGCAGGGCGAGCGCACGGATGGTCGCGACCCGCCGCAGCTCGGCGGAGCGGCGGACGGCGTCGCCCACGTTCTGCCGCCACCCATCGCTGCCGCGCCGCGCGCCCGGCCTACGCAGCATGGGAGTGCTCGAAAAGGGTGAACGGCGCAGCGGCCCGGCGAGGTCGCGCGCAGTCTCGAATCGGCCAAGGTCCGCGGAAGGTTTTGCGAAGGAAAAGGGAACCCTTCTTGAGCACGTGCTGCGACCTCATCGCGGTATCGGTGGCCGAGCCCGCTGCTTTGCCGGCGCGCGAGGCGGTATCACACGCGACGAAAGGGCGGAGGCTCAGCGCCACCCCTCCGCCTTCGCTCACACGCTCGAATCTGCGGGGTTGCGTGTAGGAGCGGGTTGTTTTCCAGCGCTCCCTATATGAAGAGGCTTCCTGCTTTTCAACGCGAGGAGCAGGAAATAAGCCCGCGGATGCCCGCAACCCCGCAAACTCTTGGCTCCTCAGCATCCGATCACCCTCCACCGGATCACTTTTGCGTGCCTGTCGCGAGCGCCCTGCGTGAGGGCGACCGTCGCCCCGAGGTCGTCGATCGCGAACCGCTGATCCTGCTTGCGCAGCAGGGCCCGGCCGAGACGCTTCGCGGACAGGGGTTGCTTCGCCGTGGGCTCGAGGTCATCTGGGAGAGCCTCGGCAAGGTCTGAGATCCGCACGCCCGGGGTCTGGCTCGTGACGGCATCGAGGATCTCTCTCGACGTCTTCGGCGCATCGCCCCACGTCTGCCACCACGTACAGAGGAAGGAGGCCCACGCCGGCGTTTCCTCGTCGGCGCGGTCGTACAGGCTCTCGAGGTTCTCGAGGAAGCCGGGGACCTCGGCCACGCGCAGGATGCCGCCGACCACGTGCCGCCACTCCTCGAAGGATCCGATCACGGGGACGGAGGCCTCGGGGGCGGGTCGGCCGGCCGCGATCCAGGCGCGGGCCATCGTGAAGACCGCGGCCAGGATCTCGCCCCGGAACTCACGCACCCATGCCAGGAGATCCGGGTGCTTGAAGCCCTCGCGCGCCCAAGGCCGAGCCGACTTCGCGTCCATGCGGCACCACACGGAGCGCCGCGGGAGATCGCCTCGCAGCCGGAGGTTGTTGCCGGTGACGATCCAGATCGTGGAGGCGGGGAGCGTCAGCATCTCAGAGCGTCCGAGAGCCCGATCTTGCCAGCTCGCCGCGGTCAGCACCGACGCAAGCGACGGCGATCCGAGCGGGTGCTCCACGTTGTCGATGACCGCGAGGGCGTGACCGGCAGAGAGCACGGCCGTGATCCGCTTCCGCCACTCGGCGTCGTCTCGATCGCCAGGGGCCGGCATCATCCCGCCCGCGCGTCCGCTGGCGACCGTTGCGATCAGGTTTGCGAGGAGGCTCTTGCCCGTGCCTTGCGTCGGGGCGTCGATCAGGGTCAGCGGCACGCAGCCGTCGATCAGAAACCGGAGCGTCGCCGAGAGGAGCGCGGCCCATGCCGTGGCCCGGTCGGCCTCCGTCGCGAAGGCGAAGTCCTGCAGCAGCTCGGCGACGCCTTGGACCGCGCCCGCCAGCTCGCCGGGCGTTGGCCTCTCGGGGATCGCGGCCAGCTCAAAGCTCGTGGCCGGGGCGTAGAAGGTGCGCGTGATCGGCTCATAGCCGCGCCTCGCGACGATCGTCCCGTCAGCGCGGAACACCGGCGACTCGACCACGGACACCAGCGGCGGCAGCGCATCGGGCGTCCGCTTGATCCGTGCCAGCACGACGTCGGCCAGGCCCCGCGTCGGGTGAGCGGCGGCGAGCTGGAATCCGGTCTCCGTCTTCACGCGCTTGCGCCACCGGGCAGCGGCGGCCATGAGGTCCAGAAGGTCGACGCTGCCAAGCCCATCCACCATCGGCCGCTCGGCCTCGTCGCGCCGGATCCTCACGAGCTGGCCGGAGCGCACGAAGAGATGCGGCGGAGCGTTCGCGCTGCGCACGGCGGCCACGGCCTCGTCGGCGGTATCGTCGAGCTGGGAGCCCGAGAGGATGATCTCCGGCCTCAGGTCAGCGAGCACCGCACGAGCCGCGCCGTTTCCATCGGGATGCTCGTCACTCACCACAAGATCCTCGAGACACAGATCGCCCTCCACGGCTGGCACCTCGCGCTCGTCATCCACAGCCTCGAGCCGGCTGGCCGAGAGCGCCTTCTCGACGGTGCGCGTGAAGTAGTGATCGCCCTTCGGGCGGGCTGACGTGTCTTGCGCACGTGAGACGCGCACGGCGGCCTCGATCTCAGCGCCGGTGCATCCGCGATGCGCGAGGATTGACGCGAGGCTGAAGTCGATGGCCGACGGAGACTGATCCGCCAGGCCGGCAGCGTCGCGCTCGAAGCGTGCCCGGATGCGGCGATCGAGGAGGAGCAGCTCCATCCTCCGCGGCAGCGTCCCGTCGAAGGGCCGCGCGTTATAGGTGACGCGCTCGCTGTTGCCTGCCAGGGCCTCGCCGCGCATCTCGAACTCCTCGAAGTCGGAGAACGTGTAAAGATGCCCGGCGGCAGAGAGCGTCTCGCACGGTGTCGGCACGCGGCCCTCGGCCCGCTTCTTCGCATCGGGGTAGTTGATCGTGCCCGGGATGCGAAGGATCCGGCTTGCATCCGTCGCCGAGCGGTCGGCAGAGAGGTAGTCGCACAGCCCCTTGAGCGTGTGCTCGAAGCGCAAGACGTCGGCCTCGGTCGTGAGGTCGACGGGCTCGTCGAGAAGCCAGTAGGCGTGCATGCCGCCACCCGAGAAGACGATCATGGAGGCCGGCATCGGGAACGTGCGCAGCAGCTCCTCGAAGCGCTCGCGATCGCCGTCGTGCTTGAAGTCGCAGTCTACCCAGAGCGCACGCGAGGCCGCGAGGTTGTGCTTGCCGCCGGCTCCTTCTTCGCGCGCCATCGTCCGCCTCGACGCGATGCCGACGTAAACATTCTGCGTGCGTGTTGCGGCGGCGTTCACTCGCTCGAGCGTGTCGCTGATCGACGCGCACGGAATCCGCTCGCATACACCGTCGGGCGCGATCAGTCGCAGGTCGATGCAGCCGCGCACGTCCTCGAAGAGCACCTCGAGGTATTGTCTCGCGGGGCTCGCCTCGCCGTGCTGCGCGCGGCCTGTGACGCTCGCCGGTGTCGGTGTGGTGGCGGTCATGCCATCGCCTCCGCCTTCTCGCGCTGCTCTTCCTTGCGCTGGGTCAGCGCGGCGAGAACTTGCTCCCAGCACTCGCTGCCGATCCCGCGTGCGATCGAAGCATGGTCCTCGAGCCCTCGTCCGCAGATTCGACACCGTTTTCTCGGCGTGAGAGCGTTGTTCTTCAGGGCTTCTGCGGCTTCGTAGACGAGGAGCTGTCGTCGCTTGGCAGCTTTTCTCGCTCCCCGCTTCGCCGATTCCGAGCGCTGCTCGTGGCCCTGGAAGAACGCATGGAAGATCGCGCGGACGATCTCCGTAGAGGTAAAACCCTCGTCCGAAGTCGTCGCCTCCACAACCCTGCCGTCTTCCGCGCGGACGCTGGGGTTGTGCATGCGGCGGCTGCCGACGAGGATCCAGTTGTAGCGTCTGGGGCTCGTGCGCAGGCGCTTTGCGAGGTACGCCAGCTCGTCCGGCGTTAGGTCGTGGTCCGGCAAGGGATGAGTCATGCCATCCCCGCCGCGATCCCGGCCAGCGTCTCGCGCTCGGCGGCCTCGATCGTCTCCGTTCGCTCGAGGATCTCGGGGTCGATGTGCTGCGTGATGCACTGGCGGACCATCTCCCGGAGCCGCGCCGGCGCGATCGCGTCTACCTCCACGCTCTCGCCAACAAAGGAGTGAGCGCGCGAGTCGGTGCGCTTCGTGGGCCTCGTCTGGAGACCCAGCTCCGCGATCTGGTGCGGGAGCACGGCCACGCGCTCGAAGTGGATCTCGGCGTCCGGGGCCATGCGCCGGAGTTGCTTCTCCACGTTGCGCGGAATATCCACGCCGCTCGGGTCGTGGTCGCCGAAGTAGTAGACGAAGGTCGGCACGCCCTGGCTCGCGATCGCTTCCGCCGCGGAGTGGAGGAAGGTGAGGCTCGGATAGCCGCGCGTCACCATCAGCGGCACGTCCCAGTGGTACGTCTCCGGGGCGAGCACGCCGGCCAGCGCGTCCTTCTCGAGCCACGTTTCTACGTAGGCCGGCTGCTCGGCCCAGAGTGCGCGGCGGTACGTCTCGGCGGTCCGTTTGAGGGCTCCGGCGAGCGAGCGATCCGTCTGGGGCTTCCGTTGCCAACGCGTGCTGTCGGCGATCCAGCCGTAGGGGATCTGGCCAGCAACCCGCATCTCGACGAGCAGGCGACCAACCGTCCTCTTGTATT
>CAYOIG010000559.1:0-4161 GCA_964403915.1 uncultured Myxococcaceae bacterium | reverse complement strand
AAGCCCGCACCGTCGACGGCCGCATAGCCCTCGATGATCTGCACGCCGAAGCGCTGCTCGAAGGCGGCCCACACCGAGGCGGGACACGCCGCGCTGAAGACGACGCGCACCGGGTTCTCGGCGTCGTCCGGCCGCTCGGGCTGCTTCATGAGGATCGGGATCATGGCGCCGAGGGCATTGAACGTGGTGACGCCGTAGCACCGCAGATCGTCCCAGAAACGGCTCGCGGAGAAGCGGCGCGAGAGCACCATCTGCCGGCCGCAGACCAGCGAGCGGATCGACGTGAGGCTCAGCGCGTTGGCGTGGAACAGGGGCAGGCAGGTGTAGAGCACATCGTCCGGCGCGAGAGCGGCGCCGAAGAGGCGGAGGCCCGCGAGAGTCGCCGGGTCGTAGCGGCTGACGACACCCTTGGGCGCCCCGGTCGTTCCCGAGGTGTAGAGCAGCGACGAGATCGCGCCGAAGGGGATCTCGACGTCGGGGCTCGTCGCAGGCTCGGACATCAGATCCGCGAGCGTCCGCCACCCGTCCGGCAGGCGGAAGCCCGCCGGCGAATCGGTCGCATCGAGAACGATCTCGCGCAGCTTCGGAAGCTCCGACCGCAGGGCTGCCACGGCGGGAACGTAATCGGGGTGCGTCACGAGAACCGCTGCATCCGAGTGGTCGAGGATGTGACGAAGGCCCTCGCCTTTGAGAGCCACGTTCACGGGCACGGCAATCGCGCCGAGCTTCTGCGTCGCGAAGTAGCTGAAGAGCCATTCCGGCGAGTTCGGCATCATGATCGCAACGCCGACCCCCGGCGCGACGCCGAGACGGGCGAGGCCGTTCGCAACGCGGTTCACGCAGCGGTCGAGCTCCGCGAAGGAGAGCGTTCGATCCTCGAAGCGAAGGAAGGGCTGCTCGCCGAGCGCAGCCGACTGCGCCTCGAGCGCGCCAGCGAGCGTCGTGGGCGCCGCGCTCACGACGCCTTTCCGGCTGCTCCGGGGGGCCCTTCGAGCACGTGGATCGCGACTGCGGCCTCGCCCGTGCCGAGGAAGCCTCCGCCGTTCTCCGTCAGCCCGATGCGCGCGCCGCGCACCTGTCGCTCGCCCGCCTCGTGCCGGAGCTGCAGCACGATCTCCGCGATCTGCGCGAGGCCGGTGGCGCCGATGGGATGACCGCGACATTCGAGGCCGCCGCTGGGATTGACGGGCCGCGCGCCGCCGAGCGCCGTCGCGCCCGAGGCCGCGTAGGGCCCGCCTTCTCCTTCCTTGCAGAAGCCGAGGGCCTCCGTCTGCACCAGCTCGCCGAAGGCCGTGGCGTCGTGAACCTCTGCGGTGTCGATGTCCTCGGGGCCGAGGCCCGCCATCGCATAGGCACGCTCGGCTGCGCGCCGGCTCTGCCCGCCCTTCTGGCTCGCCGACACCAACACCGAGGCCCTCACGCGAACGGGCCGCGCGCCCGGCAGGCGCGGAAGTGCATCGCCCGCGACGAGGATTGCGGCTGCGGCACCGTCGCCCATGGGCGAACACATGGCGCGCGTGAGCGGAAAGGAGACGAGCCGGTCCGCCAGCACCTCGGCCGTCGTCATCGGGATGCGGTACTGCGCCATGGGGTTGAGCGCGCCGTGCCCGTGGTTCTTGGCCGCGATCACGGCGAGCTGCTCCTGCGTGGTGCCGTAGCGCTCCATGTGCGCGCGGGCTCCGCGGGCGTAGATGTCCATGAACGGGCTGTGCCCGCTGCCTCCCGCGGCGCTGGGCGATCCCGCCCCCTGCTCCAGCTCTTTGCGCTTCGCCTCGGCCTCGGCGCGGAGCTGCGCGATCATGCGCTGTGTCACCTCGACGTCGGTGCCGGCAAGAAAGCTCTCGAAGCCCTTCTTGCGCGCCTCGGCGTCCGCACCCGCCGCGACGAACGATTTCTCGGCGCCGATCGCCAGCGCCACGTCGTAGGCCCCCGACGCGATGCCGAGGAAGGCGCCGTGAAAGGCCGATGCTCCGCCCGCGCAGGCGTTCTCGACGTTCATCACCGGGATCTCGGCGAAGCCGAGGGGTGCGAGCGCCACCTGCCCGCGGATGCAGTGCTGGCCACTCTGCATGCCCCAGCCCGCATTGCTCATCCAGGCGGCCTCGATCTGATCCTGCCGCACGGGGCTCGCGTGCAGCAGATTCTGGACCACACCGGCGACCAGATCCTTGATGCCCTTCTCCGGGTGCTTCCCGAAGGGAATCATGCCCACCGCGACGACGTACACGTCTCGCATCTCGCGCTCCCAGGCGGCGGCGCCGCGTTACAGCCTCTCGGCTCCCACGAGGCTCAGCAGATCGTTGCAGCCGTCCTCGATCATCGAGGCGCGGGCGTCGCGCAGCAGCTTCTCGACCGGATACTCGCGGGCGAGGCCATTGCCGCCGTAGATCTGCACGGCGCCGCTCGCGACTTCGAAGGCGGTGTTGGTGGACGTCACCTTCGAGGCAATCGCGTACTGGAGCTGCGGACTCGGGCTCACGGTGTTGTGCACGACCACGCGGCGGTTCAGCGAGCGTGCGGCTTCTACCTTGCGGAACATCTCGAACAGCCGCGCCTTCACGCTCTGGTGCTGAAAAATCGGCCGGCCTCCCTGCACGCGCTCCTTCGCGTAGGCGATGGCGTGCTCGAGGGCCGCACGGGCGAGGCCCACGAAGCAGCTCCCCATGCCGCCGTTCGCCATGCAGAGAACGCGGTCGGCCGCGATCGCATACAGCTCGGGCCCTAGCACCATGCAATGCGCCGGCACGCGCAGGCCGTCGAAGAAGATCTCGCCCTGGTTGAGCGCGCGCTGTCCTACTTTATCGAGAGCCTTGCCGCGCGAAACGCCCTTCTCGTCGAGAGGCACCACGAAGACGCCGCTCCCGGTCTTGCCCCCGCCCATGTCGACCGCGCAGAAGAGAGCGGCCGCCGTGGCGATGGTGCCGTTCGAGACCCACGCCGCCTTCTGGCCCGTGAGAACGAAGGCGTCGCCGTCCTTGCGGGCGATGCAGTTGGGCTTCGCAGTCGGTCCGGAGCCGAGCTTGTTCTCGAAGTCGATCATGTCACTGCCGTGATCGGGCTCGGTGATGGCCCAGCAGCCGACGACGTCGGGGCCGCCGAAGCGCTCGATCAGTGCCTTGTTCCCGGACATCGTGGCCATCGTCCGCGGAAAGCCTGCGACGCCGAAGCTGATGGCGAGGCCGGCGTCTCCCCAGCCGAGCTCCTCGCTGATCATCGCGCCAAGACGCGCGCGGCGGGCCGGATCGAGCGGGCCCGCGGGATCGCGTACCTCGTCGAGGCCGAGCTCTCGGTAGCGCCGGTAGGCCTCCCACAGCGGCGAGGCCGGCGCGATCACGTCGGCCGGGTCGGCCATGCGGTCGAGCTGCACGCCGATCGGGCGCATCACCTCGCCCGCGAACTTGCGGACGGCATCGAGAATCGCGCGCTCCTCGTCACCGAGATCGAGATCGAGCTCCACCAGACCCATGATGTCTCCTCCGGGACCGAATCGAGGGATGAGCGCGGGGCACCCCCGATGATCGGCGGGGCGAGGGGGCTTCGGCAAGTCGGGTGCCGGCGGCCAGCGCTGGGCGTCCAGTGAGTCGCGATTCCGGTTCATTCCGGCCGCGCGGGGCGCCCGCGCGCGCTCAGACCGGGCGGGGACGGCCCTTCGCCGCGAGCTGCTCCCAGGCGCGGAGCCCCTTTACGACGGGGACGCCCACACCAAAGATCAGAATGGAGACGACGAAGAGCGCTGCACGCTGGCCCGGCGTGCGGCTCGCGGCGAGGCAGCGGCTCTCAGCGGCTCTGGCGCGGGCACGCTGCGCCGTGCGCGAGCGGGCCGGTGCAGGCGCCTTCCCGGGAGAAGACCCGGCTCTCTGCTGCGCCGCCTGGTCTCGCTTCATCGACGCCTCCGTCGCGCTGCGCGATGCCTCCGTTGTAACCCGGAGCGCCGGCGCCGAGGCTTGCCGTTTCCTGATGATTTACTGACCACGGAACGCCTCGTGCGGCGGCGCCCCCGTGATGCTGGATCGAGGCTAGGCGCTCTTGCGGCCCTTCATGGCGAGGGCGAGCAGGCCTGCGGCGAGGAGGAGCAGCGTGCCGGGCTCCGGAACCGCCTGCAGCGACTCGCCGCGCAGGTTCACTTTGAACGTGGCCGTCAGCGTCGAGTAGATCGTGACG
>CAYOIG010000558.1:0-2295 GCA_964403915.1 uncultured Myxococcaceae bacterium | reverse complement strand
GGAGTTCGGCATGCTCCGCTTGCCCACCCGGTCGAGGCCTCGGTCCCGAGAGCCCTCCCGATGCAGAGCCCTCCGCGGTTTCCGATGCCTCCGGATGAGCGGGATGCCTACACACCTCCCGGTCGCGCGCTGCGCCCCGCTGCCGGCGTCTCGGGGCAGCCGTACGCGGGTGACGACGCCGCCCTGCGGCCCGGGCCTGCTCCCGCGCCACCGCCGCCTCGGCTTCTCGACCGGCTCCGCCTCGCGCTTCGCGTTCGCCACTACAGCCCGCGGACGGAAGAAGCCTACGTCCACTGGGCGAAGCGATTCATCCTGTTCCACGGTAAGCGGCATCCGGCGTCTCTCGGGGCGGCCGAGATCGAGGCCTTCCTTTCGCACCTGGCCGTCGAGCGGCAGGTGAGCGCGGCGACACAGAACCAGGCGCTGAACGCCATCGTATTCCTCTACCGCCACGTCCTCGGAGAGGACGTGCCGCGCCTCGAAGCGCTGGTGCGCGCGCGCAGGCCGCGCGTGCTCCCGGTCGTGCTCACGCCGGCCGAGGTCGGTGCGGTGCTCGAACGGCTCGAGGGGACGCCGCGGCTGGTGGTCTCGCTCCTCTACGGCGCCGGTCTTCGGCTGCTCGAGGCGCTCATGCTGCGGATGAAAGACGTGGACTTCGGCGCCGGCGAGATCCGTCTGCGACAGGGGAAGGGGCGCAAGGACCGAGTGACTGTGCTTCCCGAGGCGTGCGCTCCGGCCCTGCGACGGCATCTCGACCGAGTGCGCCTGCTGCATGCCGACGATCTCGCGGCCGGCTTCGGTAGCGTCGCGCTTCCCTTCGCGCTCGCACGGAAGTATCCCGGCGCTTCGCGCGAGCCCGGCTGGCAGTGGGTGTTCCCCGCGACGCGTCGCTACGTCGATCCGGCGGATGGCGTGCAGCGCCGGCACCACCTGCACGAGACGGTGGTCCAGAAGGCCGTGCGGCGCGCGGTGCTTGCATCTGGCATTGCCAAGAACGCAGGGCCCCACACGTTCCGGCACAGCTTCGCTACGCACCTACTCGCGACCGGCTACGACATCCGCACGGTCCAGGAGCTTCTCGGCCACCGCAACGTGGCCACCACCATGATCTACACCCACGTCCTCAACAAGGGCGGCCGCGCCGTGCAGAGCCCGCTCGACGCGCTCACGCCCGCCGCGTGCGAGCCTCCATCCAAGATGGTTCGCCGAGAGGCTCTCGGCTCCATCTCGGTGTCGGCGACGCACGGGAAGCTGGAAGCGAGCTTCCGTGCCCTACCCTGCCGCGATTCCTAGAAGAAGTCGTCCTCGTCCAATCCCGAACCAGCATCGCCCCGGATGCGCGCGAGCACGGCCCGCGCCGTCGTCGTGAGGCCCTCGGAATCGAGGGCGGCCTCGAGCATCCGGGCCCGAGCAGCCGCGTCGTGGGCCTCGGTACGACCGGAGGCGTCGAGATCGAGCCAGGCGCCCGACGGACGAATCGAGCCGTCGAGATTGCGCGCGCGCCAGGCCGATGCCGCTGCTTCGACGAGCGTGTCGCGCGCGCTCACGGGGCCGGCACGTCGATGCCGCGCTTCGCGAGGCAGTCGGCAAGGAGCCTTCGCGCGCGGCCAAAGTTCTGGAGAAACGTGTTGAGCTTCATGCCGGCGCTGCGGGCGAGGGAGACGTCGGGAGCGTTGCCCGCGCCGTGGAGGCGGAGCGTGAGCGCCAGTGCCGGCTTGCGAGGAAGGCGCCGCATACACTCCTCGATCGTCCGCCGAAGCAACGGGTCGGGGAGCGCCACCTCCTCCGCGAACTCCTCGATACGGCCGGCCAGGCGCTCCAGCGCGTCGATCTCCCACGACTCCACCCGTGCGCGCCGCAGCTCCGAGAGCGCCAGGTTGCGTCCGATGCGAAGCCCCCAGCGCAGGAGCGCGTTTGCACGCCCATCCACTTCGACGCGCGGCGCGGTCTGCCAGATCCGCAGCAGACACTCCTGCAGCACGGCCTCCGTGTCGAGGCGCACGGCGAAGCTGCGGAGGCTCGCGCGCAGCGGCCGCTCGGCGCCAGCGAGCCAGCGCCCGAAGGCGTCGGTGTCGCCGGCGACGACTGCGGGCAGGTGCACGTCCAGGTCCTCCTTCAAGGAGCGACCTGTATCGTGACCGGCCGGCCTCCGATCTCGGCGAGTACCGCGCGCAGAGCGCGGTCCCCGATCTCCTCCGCAGCCTCGAGAACCAACCGCACCGTGCGGCCGGCGGCGATGCGCGCGGGCTGCGTCGAGTGCACGGCGTCGACGGCGGCGTCGACGGTCTCTCCCGA
>CAYOIG010000557.1:0-8929 GCA_964403915.1 uncultured Myxococcaceae bacterium | reverse complement strand
TCGCGGAAGGGCGGGCTGGCCAGCAGCTCGTAGAGCCCTCTCGGCGTCGAGCCACCGGAGAGCGCGAGGCTGAAGCGGCCGCGCGCGGCGATGGCGGCCGCGGCGAGGCGCTGCAGCTCGGCTGCCGCCGCCTGGCTCACGCCTTTCTTGTCGGCGAGGCGCCGGACTTCGGGAATGGCGATCGTCATCGGAGCAGTGCCTCCGCCATGGTGCGCGACACCGCAAGAGTGTCGCGGAAGAGGGGATCGCGGAAGAGCTTGGGGAGCTGCCGCGCCACGAGTGCGGCGCGCGGGAGATCCCCGCGTGCGAGCACGCGCTGGTCTGCATCTGCCCCCGCGCGCCCGACGGAGATCCAGCCGGCGCTCTGCAGCGAGAAGACCGAACCCGTACGGCCGGCCGGGCCCTGCCAGCCGATGGACATCCGGCGTAGCACGGGCTCGCCCTCGGGATGACGCCGAACGGTGACACGCACCTCGCCTCGCTTCGACTGGAAGCCCCAGGTGACCTCGACGCCCGGCGCCACCTTGCCACCGATGGGCTGCCAGCCGAGCCGGCACGCGAGCCAGCCGATGAGCAGCCATGCCTTGGGGAGCGCGTGCGGGCCATGCTCGATCACGACCTCATCGATCGCCTCGAGAGCGCCGGGCGCGAGCGCCGGGTCGAGAGCCTGGCCGATGAGACGCCGCCAGGGCTTTAGCCGGCGCCACGCGAGATCGGAGACGATGATGTCGCCGCGTTCATGGTCGGCCCAGTCCGCCATCGCGATCACGCCGCGCACGGGCTCGAGCCAGCCTTCGCTGTCGTAGATCACGTGGCTCGCCATCCCCGCGAGCTCGCTGAAGAGCTCACCTCCCGCGGGCGGGGGATCGAGCGAAGCCCACCAGAGCGCCGTCGGGAGATCACCGATGAGAAGCGCGCGGGTCGTCGCGGGAAGGCGCCGCCGTGCTCCTGCCTGCGCGGAGATCGTCACGTGTTCCGAGCAGATCTGGCGCCCTCCTCCGGCCGTGAAGCAGACGGCCGAGACGTAGGCCTCGAGATCCGCCGGCTGAGGGCCGGCGCTTCCCACCAGCAGCAGAACGCGCGCGGGATGCCGCTGCACGATGGAAGCGATCTCTTCGGGCACGGGCCCGGCTTCCTTCTCATCGCGGCAGTAGACGATCAGGTTCGACATGCAGGCGCGGGTCATGGGATCTTCGGCGACGAGGTCCGGCCCGGAGCTCGCCCACAGACGCGTCAGCTCGCGCTCGACGGCCCCGACGTCGACCGGGCGGGCAACGGTCTCGGGGCGAGGCGCCTCGCTCACAGCGTCCGCCACTTGCGGCCGCCAGCCTGGATCAGCTTCTCGGCCTCGAGCGGGCCCCAGGTGCCGGCGGGATACTCGGGCAGCCAGCGCGTTCCTCCCTGCTGCCAGGCCTCGAGGATGTTCGTCACCCACGTCCAGGAGGCCTCGACGGCATCGCGCCGCATGAAGAGCGTGGCGTCTCCGGCCATCACGTCGAGCAGCAGCCGCTCGTACGCCTCAGGCGACTGCTCGCCGAAAGTGGAGCCGTAGCGGAAGTCCATCTTCACGGGATAGATGCGCACCTTCGGGCCGGGGAGCTTGGTGGCGATGCGCAGCGAGAGGCCTTCGTCGGGCTGGATGCGGAGCGCCAGCACGTTCGGCTCGAGGGGAGACGAGGCATCGACGTTGAACAGGATGGGCGGCACGTCTTTGAACTGCACGGCAATCTCGCTCGCCCGCCGCGGCATGCGCTTGCCCGTGCGGATGTAGAACGGCACGCCAGCCCAGCGCCAGTTGTCGACGTAGGCCTCGAGGGCGACGTAGGTCTCGGTGACGGACTCGGGCTTCACGTTGGCCTCGCGGCGATAGCCGGGAACGTCCACGCCGTGGTGGAAGCCGGGCCCGTACTGCGCACGCACGACGGAGCGCAGGACGTCCTTGCCCGCGATGGGCCGCAGGCAGCTCAGGACCTCGAGCTTGTGGTCGCGCACCACGTCGGCGCCGAGCGCCCAGGGCGGCTCCATGGCCGTCAGGCAGAGGAGCTGAAGGATGTGGTTCTGCACCATGTCGCGCAGTGCGCCGGCCTCTTCGTAGTAGCCAGCGCGCGTCCCGACGCCCTCCTCCTCGGCCACGGTGATCTGCACGTGGTCGATGTATTTGTGGTTCCAGAGCGGCTCGAAGATCGAGTTCGCGAAGCGCATCACGAGCAGACTCTGAACGGTCTCCTTGCCGAGATAGTGATCGATGCGGAAGATCTGATCCTCTCGAAACGCCGAGGCAGTGATCGCGCTGAGCTGCTTCGCGCTCTCGAGATCGTGCCCAATCGGCTTCTCGACGATGACGCGCGAAAAGGGTCGGCCCGCCTCCGACCGCACGAGCCCGGCATTCTGGAGCTGCTCGACGCACGTGCCCATCGAGCTGGGCGGAATCGAGAGGTAGAAGATGCGGTTGCCCGGGACGCCGCAGCCGTCCTCGATCGCGCCCAGGCGCTTCGCGAGCGCGGCGTACGACGCAGCCTGGTCGAAGGGGCCTCGCACGAAGAAGAGATTCTTCTCGAAGTCCGCGAAGGCGGCCTCCTCGATCGGGCGCCGGGAGTGCTTCTCGATGCCTTCTCGCGCGAGCTGGCGGAAGCTGGCGTCGTCGAGGTCGGTGCGCGCGAAGCCGACGATGGCGAAGTTCGCGGGAAGCACACCGTCGAGCATCAGGTTGTAGATTGCGGGAATGAGCTTGCGGCGGGAGAGATCGCCGGCTCCGCCGAAGATCACGATGCTGCACGGCTCGGGAAGGAGCGTGCGCGAGAGCCCCACCGTGAGGGGGTTGTGCGAGGCGGTTTCGAGCATCGACTCTCCCTTTCTTCAGCGCTCCAGCACGCGAACCTTCTCGCCCTCCTGCACCAGCACGGCGCTCGCCATGCCGAGGAAGAGGCCCGTGCCGACGACGCCCGGCAGCACGCGGATCTCGCGCTCGAAGGCGGACGCATCGCGAAGGGGCTTCGTGCCGCAGTCGAGGATCCAGTTGCCGTTGTCGGTGACGTACGGCCCGCCTTCGGCCCGGCTGCGAACGGCCGGGGCGAGCCCCAGCGCCCCGAGCCGGCGTCGCACCAGCGGCAGCGCATAGGGCACGATCTCGACCGGGATCTTGCCCCGCTCGCCGAGCGAAGAGACGAGCTTCTCGGCGCCCACCAGCACGACGAAGCGCCTGGCCGACGCGGCGACGATCATCTCGCGCACGAGGGCGCCGCCGTAGCCCTTGATGCAGTCGAGCCGGGGATCGACCTCGTCGGCGCCGTCGAAGGCCACGTCGAGCTCGCCGGCCTCTTCGAGCGTCACGAGGGGAATCCCGACCCGCGTCGCCAGCTCGGCGGTGGCGATCGACGTCGGCACGCCGCGCACGCGCAGCCCTGCGCGCACCCGCTCGCCGAGAGCCTCGACGAAGGCCGCTGCAGCACGGCCCGTGCCGAGGCCGAGCGTCTGTCCGTCCGAGACGAAGCGGAGCGCGTGCTGCGCCGTTGCGATGGGAGCGTCGGTCATGCCTTCCTCGCTGGCGTGGGCTGCCCCATGCGGTCGATCTCTCCGGCGAGATCGCGATGGACGCGGCGATACTCTTCGAGGCGCGCGAACCAGGCGTTGCGGAGCGCCTTGCCACGCCGTCCGAAGCCGTCGCGGAAGTGCTCCCGCACTCCGGGCGGAACGCCCGGCTCCGGGTCGCCGGGCGGGCCGGCTCCCGCCTGCCCCCTCACCAGGATCAGCGTCGGCCGGTTGCTGCTCGCCCGAAACACACCGAATGCGCGCGCCAGGCCCTCGGTATCGCCCGCGTCGGCCACCTGCACGACGTTCCAGCCGCAGGCCCGAAATCGCCCGGCAATGCCTGCGGCGGGCGCTTGCCCGGCTGCCGGCGATGCGCCGGTCTCGTCGCAGATCCAGCACAGATTGGAAAGGCCCTGCTCGGCCGCGAGCGACGCGGCCTCGGGCAGCTCGGTCTCCCGGCCGCTCCCGTCCCCGAACAAGGCGTAGACATCGTAATCGAAGAGGGGGAATCCGGGCCGGTCGAAGCGTGCGGCGCGCTCTCGCGCGGTGATCGCCATGCGGGCGCTGGTGGCGAGGCCTTCCTGCGCAGGCGTGTGCTGCTCGCCAACATCTTTCTCGCCTGCAACGCGGCGCAGCGCATGCAGCAGCGCCGCGGCACGCGCTTCACACAGCACGAAGCGGTCGCGGTTGGGCCAGCGGGGGTCTTCGGGATCGAAGCGCAGAAATCGCTGCCAGAGCGTGTAGAGCACCGGCGCCAGGGCGCGCGACGCGCTGCCGTCTGCGGCGCTGGCATCGCGCACGTCGGACTCGGCCAGCGAGCAGAGGGTGTCGATCGCCCTGCGTTCGATCGGCCCCTCCTCGAGCAGGAGTCCCATCGCGATGGCGCGATCGCCGCTCAAGGCGCCGCGGAGCCCGCGCGGCGAAAGGCCTCGATCACCTCGGCGGGCGCCTGCACGAGCTCGATCAGCACGCCTTCGCCGCCAACGGGCGCATCGGCGCTTCCCTTCGGATGGACGAAGCAGACGTCGTAGCCGGCAGCACCTTTGCGGATGCCGCCGGGCGTGAAGCGCATGCCCTGTGCCGAAAGCCATTCGACGGCGGCCCGCAGGTCGTCCACCCACAGGCCCACGTGGTTGAGGGCCGGCTCGTGGACCTTCGGGCTCTTCGCGGCGTCGATCGGCTGCATGAGATCCACCTCGACCCGCTGCGGGCCCGAGCCCGCGACGGCGATGTCCTCGTCGACGTTCTCGCGCTCGCTCCGGAACTCGCCCGTGCGGGTGAGGCCGAGCAGATCGATCCAGAGCCGGCGCAGGGCCTGCTTGTCGAGGCTGCCGACGGCGATCTGCTGAAGGCCGAGAACCGAGAACGGACGCGGGGACATGGCAGCGATCCCTTTCGTACTGGGGCCGGCGCG
Source organism: uncultured Myxococcaceae bacterium (assembly GCA_964403915.1). Classification (GTDB taxonomy): domain Bacteria; phylum Myxococcota_A; class UBA9160; order UBA9160; family UBA9160; genus MYXO. Next base: position 3,987 of record CAYOIG010000557.1, on the reverse strand, counting down.
GGAGCGACCCTGCGCCCGCACGCCAGCGTAACCCGCCCGGGGCGATACCCTCCACCGATGGCCGCGCCGACCCCCGCCGCCCGTGTCCACTTCCGCTCGCTCGGCTGCCCGAAGAACCGCCTCGACTCGGAGGTGATGATCGGCGCGCTGGCCCTCGGCGGCTATGCGATCGCCGAGCGCCTCGAAGATGCGGACGTGGTGGTTGTGAATACCTGCTCCTTCATCCAGAGCGCCCGGGAGGAGTCGATCGAGGCCATCCTCGAGGTCGCCGAGCTGCGCGAGTCGGGACGCCTGCGGGGGCTGGTGGTCGCGGGCTGCCTGCCCCAGCGCTTCGGCGCCGAGCTGGCGAAGGAGCTTCCCGAGGTGGACGCCTTCGTCGGCACCGGCCACTTCCAGCGCATCACGACCATTCTGGGCGACGCGCTCGCCGGCCGAAGCCGCGGCGTGTACGTCGATGCAGGTCGGACGCACCTCTACGACGAGACCGAGCCGCGCGTCCTCATCGGGCCCACGCACAGCGCCTATCTGAAGATCTCCGAGGGCTGCGACCGCATCTGCGCCTTCTGCGCGATCCCGGCCATCCGCGGCAGCTTCCAGAGCCGCAGCCGGCAGTCGGTGCTCGCCGAGGCCCGGCAGCTCGCCGCGGCGGGCGTGCGCGAGCTGAACCTCGTGGCGCAGGACGCGACGGCCTTCGGCAAGGACCAGACGGGCCGGCCCGACCTGGCGAGCCTGCTGCGTGATCTCGACGAGGTCGAGGGCCTCGACTGGATCCGTCCCCTCTATCTGTATCCGACGGCGGTGACGGATGCGCTGATCGAGGTGCTGGCAAGCGGCAAGCGCGTGCTCCCCTACGTCGACGTCCCGCTCCAGCACGCGAGCGACGGCGTCCTGCGTGCCATGAAGCGCGGGGCCACGGCGGCGCGTCAGCGCGAGCTGGTCGCGCGGCTGCGCGCCGGGATCCCGGGCGTGACCCTCCGCACGACGTTCATCGTGGGCTTCCCGGGCGAGACCGATGCCGACTTCGAGACCCTCTGCGACTTCGTCCGCGAGGCGCGTTTCGATCGCCTCGGGGTCTTCCGCTACTCCGACGAGGAGGGCACCGCGGCCTTCGGCCTCGGCGACAAAGTGCCACGCAAGCTGGCGCGCGCCCGCCACCGCGAGCTGATGGCGGTCCAGCGCGAGATCATGCGGGAGAAGCTCGCGGCGCACGTGGGCCAGACGCTGCCGGTGCTGGTGGACGAGGCCGGGCCGCGCGCGCGCGGTCGCCTCGCGAGCCAGGCTCCGGAGATCGACGGTGTCGTCTTCCTGAAGGGCGCTGCGAAGGCGGGCGATCTGGTGCAGGCGCGCATCTCGGGCGTGCGCGACGTGGATCTCGAAGCGGAGATCGGCGGCCAGGGATAAGCTGCACGCCAGGAGCCGCCCCCATGCCGAGCGAACGTCGCGATCTGACGGCGCCGCCCGATCTCTCCGAGAAGGGAGGCACGGGTGCTGAGCGCACGCGCCGCCCGCTCTACGTCGACCTCATGCCGCCCTGCAACCACGCCTGCCCGGCCGGCGAGAACATCCAGGCCTGGCTCGCGCACGCACAGGCGGGGCGGCTGCGCGAGGCGTGGGAGACGATCCTCGACGACAACCCGCTGCCCGCGGTGCACGGCCGTGTCTGCTACCACCCCTGCGAGGGCGCGTGCAATCGCGCGCAGCTCGATGCGACGGTGAGCATCCACGCGGTCGAGCGCTTTCTCGGCGACCGCGCGCTTCGTGAGAGCTGGACGCCGCGCGCGCTCGCGCCGGCTTCGGGCAAGCGCGTACTGGTGGTCGGCGCCGGGCCGAGTGGTCTGTCGGCCGCCTACCACCTGGCCCGGCTCGGCCATTCGGTGGAGATCCGCGATGCGGGGCCGAAGCCGGGCGGCATGATGCGCTTCGGGATCCCGTCCTATCGGCTGCCGCGTGCCGTGCTCGACGGCGAGATCGAGCGCATCGTGCGCATGGGTGTTCGCATCGTGCTCGACCACAAGGTGCGCGAGCTGCTGGCGGAGAAGGCGGAAGGCGGATTCGACGCGGTCTTCGTCGCCGTGGGCGCGCATCTCTCGAAGCGGACGGAGATTCCGGCCCGCGACGCCGGGCGCATTCTCGACGCCGTGGGCTTCCTGCGCGACGTCGAGCGGGGCAAGGCCCCGCGTCTCGGACGCCGCGTGGCGGTGTATGGCGGCGGCAACACGGCCATGGACGCGGCGCGCACCGTGCTGCGCCTCGGGCACGAGCCGATCATCGTCTACCGGCGCGACCGCGCCCACATGCCGGCCCACACCTTCGAGGCCGACGAGGCCCTCGAGGAGGGCGTGGTGATCCGCTGGCTGCGCTCCATCCAGTCGATCGAGGGCAAGGAGTTCACGGTCGAGGAGATGGAGCTCGACGAGAAGGGCCGCCCGCACGGCACGGGCCGCTTCGAGACGCTCGAGGCCGACGATCTCATTCTCGCCCTCGGCCAGGAGACGGATACCTCGTTTCTGCAGGGCATCCCGGGCGTCGTCTTCGAGCGGGACGGCACGGTGCAGGTCTCGCCGGGCCTCATGACCGGGCATCCGGGGATCTTCGCCGGCGGCGACATGGTGCCGAGCGAGCGCACGGTGACCGTCGCCGCGGGGCACGGCAAGAAGGCGGCTCGACACATCGATGCGTATCTTCGCGAAACCACCTACACCAAGGGCGTTCGGCCCGAGATCGCGACCCACGACAAGCTCCATCTCTGGTTCTTCACCGACGCCGCGCAGCGACCGCAGGAGCAGGCGAGGCTCGGCGAACGGCTCTACTCCTTCGAGGAGGTCGTCCACGGCCTCGGCGAGGAAGAGGCCAGCTTCGAGGCGCGGCGCTGCCTCTCCTGCGGCAACTGCTACGAGTGCGACGGCTGCCTCGCGGCCTGTCCGGAGAAGGCCGTCATCAAGCTCGGCGCGGGCCAGCGCTACCGCTTCGACTACGAGCGCTGCACGGGCTGTGCGATCTGCTTCGACCAATGCCCCTGCCACGCGATCGAGATGGTGCCCGAGCCCGGGCCCCTCTCGGACGAGGGCTGACCATGGCGAAGGGTCGCATCGCCACCCTCGAGGGCAACGAGGCCTGCGCCGACGTCGCCTACCGCCTGAACGAGGTCTGCGCGATCTATCCGATCACGCCCTCCTCCGTCATGGCCGAGCTCGCGGACCAGTGGGCGAGCGAAGGCCGCCGCAACCTCTTCGGCAACATCCCCGACGTGATCGAGATGCAGAGCGAGGGAGGGGCGGCCGGCGTCGTCCATGGCGCGCTGCAGGCCGGCGCGCTGACGACGACCTTCACCGCGTCGCAGGGCCTGCTGCTGATGATCCCGAACCTCTACAAGATCGCGGGGGAGCTGACGCCCGCCGTGATCCACGTGGCCGCGCGGTCGCTGGCGACGCATGCGCTCTCGATCTTTGGCGACCACCAGGACGTGATGGCGGTGCGCGCCACCGGCTGGGCGCTGCTCGCCTCGGGCTCGGTGCAGGAGGCGCACGATCTGGCGCTGGTGGCGCAGGCGGCGAGCCTCGAGGCACGCATTCCCTTCGTGCACTTCTTCGACGGCTTCCGCACGTCTCACGAGCTGGGTCGCGTGACGCTGCTCTCCGACGAGGATCTGCGCGCGCTAATCGACGATTCGCTCGTGCTCGCGCACCGGCGCCGCGCCCTCGACCCGGACCATCCCGTGATCCGCGGCACGGCCCAGAACCCCGACGTCTACTTCCAGGCGCGAGAGGCCTCGAACCCGTTCTACGCGCGCCTCCCCGGTGTGGTCGAGGCCACCTTCGAACGCTTCGCAGCGCGCACCGGCCGCCGCTACGGGCTCTTCGACTACGCCGGCGCGCCGGATGCCGAGCGCGTGGTCGTGCTGATGGGCTCGGGAGCGCAGACCGCGCGCGAGACCGTCGACTGGCTGGTCGCTCGGGGTGAGCGCGTGGGCGTGATCGAGGTGCACCT
>CAYOIG010000556.1:0-4760 GCA_964403915.1 uncultured Myxococcaceae bacterium | reverse complement strand
AGGCCATCGAAGTTGGAATCAAGGAGTCAACTCATGCGCAAGTTGTTTGGCCTCGTTGCGGCCCTTGGCCTCGTGATGGGCGCCGCCCAGCCCGCTCACGCGACGGTGCTGTCTCTCGTGAGCGCGTCTCTCTCCGTGCAGCTTGCCACGTTGCCGCCGATCCCGGTCGCCTGGAACGGGACGGGCAGTGCGAACGTGACGGCGACCGATGTGACGGGCCTGACGGCCGGCATTTTCGCCTACTCTGGCGTCATCCCGGTGACCGATCCGGCGGCGTACCCGATCGTTGGTATCAAAATGATCTCCGTCACGAATGGCGCCGGGAACTTCTACGGCGTCGATGTCAGCGGCGGTGGCGGCCTCATGGCCGTTTCGGGCACGGCGAACATCTGCCTCTTCGCGCCCTGCGCCTCCGCGCCGGCGAACGTCTCGGTGCCCTTCACGACGGGCGGTGTGAACGGCGTCGGCCTCGGCGGCGCTCCGATCACCGTGTTCGGCTTCGTGAACGTGACCGCGATGGGCAACGGCTGGACGACGGGCACCGTGTCGGTCGGCTCGATCTCGGTGAGCGGCTCGCCCCTCGCCGGCAACACCGTGACGCTGGTGACGCCGACGTTCGTGTCGACGAACATCGCGGCGTCGTCGGCGCTCCCGCTCTTCGGGATCATGACGCTGACCTTCATCCCGGAGCCGGGCACCCTGCTCCTGCTGGCCTCGGGCGTCGCGGGTCTCGCGATGGTCGGCCGCAAGCGGATGAGCAAGTAGCTCTCGCCTCACGGCGAACGCTAGAATCGAACGGCCACCCTTCGGGGTGGCCGTTCCTTTTTTGCGCCCGGCATGGCAGCGTGGGCGCGAGGCGGAGCGTCTCCCGAAGGCGGCTCGCCCTTGCCGACAGGCCTCCGCCGCCCGCAGGTCGAGCACGTGAAGAACCTGGCTGAGAGTCGGCGGGAGCGGCGAAGGTTTCACCGGTCGCTCGTTGCCGTGATCGGGCTCGGTCTCGCCTGGCGCTCCGCGTACGTGCTCGCCCAGCCCGCGTCGGACCCGACCTTCTCTCGGCCGATGCTCGACGGCGCCATCTATCTCGATTGGGCCCGGGCGCTGGCGAGGGGGGCGGGTGGCCCGCAGGGAGCCTACTACCTCGCCCCGCTCTATCCGCACGTGCTGGCCCTCTTCCTGCGCGGCTTCGGAGAGAGCTTCCTGCTGCTGTACCTGTTGCAGCAGGCGTGGAGCGTCGCCACGGCGGCCTTCATCGGCCTCGCAGGGCGCGCTGCGATCGGCGCTCCGGGCGCCTTGGCCGCCGCAGCGCTCTACCTGCTCTACGGGGGGCTGCAGTACTTCGCATCCGTGCCGCTCGGCGAGACGCTGGCTCTCTTTCCCCTGATGGTGGCCGTGCTCACTTTCCGTAGAGGGGGCAAAGGCCCGGCGCTCGCTGCGGGTGTCGCGATCGGCATCGCTGCGCTGGCCCGGCCGAATCTGTTGCTCGTGCCGGCGCTGTGGCTCGCCGTGGGCGCTGCCGGCCGCCACTGGGCGCGTGCAGGGCTGCTCGCCGCGGGGGTGACGCTCGCCGTGCTCCCGGTCGCCGCGCGCAACTACATCGTCTCGGGTCATCTCGTGCTGATCTCGTCGAACGGGGGGATCACGGCCTACCAGGGGAATGGCCCCGGCGCGGAGGGGATCTTCACCCGGACGCAGGGGCTGTCGGGGCGTATCGAGGCGCAGCGCCAGGAGGCCACCACCCTGGCGCGACAGCGTTCGGGGCTCGAGCTCGACCCCGTGGAGGCCGACGGCTGGTGGGGCCGCGAAGCCCTCCGCGTGCGGGCCGCCGACCCGCTGGGCACGGTAAAGCTCCTCGCCTTTCGCCTTGCGCTGCTCCTCGACAGCCGCGAGCACTCGCTCGACTACTCCCCCGCGCTCGACACGAACCCGTGGCGCCTGCACTGGCGCCTCGGAGCGGCCGGCGAAGGCGATCTCGTTCCCTTCGGCCTGCTCGTGGGTCTCGCAGCGGCCGGGCTGGTGCTCGTGGGGCTCCGCGGGAGCGGCGGCTGGGAGACGTGGACGGCGATCGCGGCCTGCGCCGCGACCCCGCTGCTCTTCTACGTTTCGAGCCGCTACCGGCTGCCGACCGCGGCCCTCTTGACGCTGCCAGCGGGCGCGGGCCTCGCCGCGGTCCTTGGCCGGGAAGCCGGAAGCAAGCGGCGCGGGGCGGCCGCGTGTCTCGGTCTGGCCATCGTGGCCGCCTCGTTTCTCGTGCCAGCGCAGGCGCTGTGGCGGGCGAGCCTCGGCGGCGGTCTGGCCAACCGGGCGGCGGCCTACATGGCCTCCGGTGATTTCGAGAAGGCCGAGCGCGACGCGCGGCGGGCCGTGGAGTGGGTCCCCGCCCAGCCGCAAGCCTGGTACAACCTCGGTATCCTTCTCGCCGCCCGGAATGCGGACGAGGAGGCCGAAGCGGCCTACCGCCAGGCTCTCGCGCTCGACCCGGGCTTCGCGGAGGCCGCCTCGAACCTCGGTGCGCTTCTCCGAAAGCGCGCGGCACGACAGATGCTGGGGCCCGGGCTCGGGCCGCCTCCCTCGAGACCCGCTGCGCTTCCCGAGGTGCCGGCACGGTAGTATCCCTGGATCCGCCGCCCAGCGAGGAGGCCCCATCGTGCCGTCTTCCCGACCCCACGGCCGCGCGCTGCGCCCGCTCGAGCTCCCGCGCCGCATGGCGGCGACGGATGCCCTGTTCTGGTACGCGGAGGCTGCGCTGCCGGAGTTCCGGCCCATCATCGCCGGCCTCTACCTCCTCGATCGCACGCCCGATCCGCGCGGGATCGAGGCCGCCACGGACGCCGCCCTCGCGCTCGTGCCGCGGCTGCGCCAGCGCGTGGTCGAGGCTCCCTTCGAGCTCGCTCTTCCGGAGTGGGTGGAGGACGAGCACTTCGATCGCGCCTACCACCTGCGGCATCTCTCGCTTCCGCCGCCGGGAAGCCAGCGCCAGCTCCTCGACCTGGTGGCCTCCATCTTCGCGACGCCCCTCGATCGCCAGCGTCCGCTCTGGGAGTCCTACGCGATCGACGGGCTCAGCGGAGGGCGCAGCGCCTACCTCTTCAAGCTGCACCACTCTGTGGTCGATGGCGTCGGCTCGGTCGCCATCCTCGACGCGCTCACCGCAGCGCAGGTCGATGCGCCAGCGCCGCAGATCGCACGCACGCGCCGGCGGCGCGCAGCCGCAGAGCCCCCGCTTCCCGCGCGGCTCGCCGCAATGGCACGCGAGCAGGCGGAGGGGGCGGCGCGCCTCGCCTGGCAGGCGATCTCGGCGCCGTTCGCCGGTCTCGCGCATCCCGTGGAGAGCGCGCAGTCGCTGCTGCGGGCCGCGCGCGGGCTGCGCGCGCTCGCGGCCGATGCGGTCCGCCCGCCGGTCAAGGATCCGCTGGCCGTTCCGGGCTCGGGGCTCTCGCGCCGTCTCGACGTGGCGGAGGTTTCGCTCGAGCGCTTGCGCAAGATCAAGGCTCCTCTCGGCGTCAGCATCAACGACGTCGTGCTGGCGGCGCTCGCCGGGACGCTCCACGCCTACCACCGGGAGCGCCACGTCCATGCCACCGAGCTGGTGTGCATGGTGCCCATGAACCTGCGCGGAGAGGGCGAGCGCGCGGTTCTCGGCAACCGCGTCGGCATGTTCAACATCGTGCTTCCCGTCGGCGAGGCGCGCGCAGAGCGTCGCCTCGCGCGCATCCACGAGCAGACGCAGTCGGCGAAGAGCGACCGCCGCGGAGCGGCCGCACCGCTGGCCGTGGAGGCGCTGACGCTCCTGCCCGGCGCTGCGCTGCGCGTTCTCGCGCGGCGCGCGCTCGGGCGCGTGAACGTGGCCTGCACCAACGTTCCGGGGGTCGAGACGCAGCGCTTCCTGGCGGGGGCGCGGGTCGACGCGATCCATCCCTTTGCGAGCGTCGTCGAAGGCACGCCGCTCGTGATGGCGATGCTCTCCTACGCGGGCCGCATGCAGATCGGCATCGACACCGACCCCGAGGCGATCCCCGATCCGCACCGGATCGCTGTGCTCTTCGAGGAGGAGCTGGGGGTGCTCGAGCGTCTCGCGTCGGGCGGCGGCGCGGCGTAGGCATCTCGCAGCCCTCGGTGATGGAGCTGCGCATGCGGTGCCGCTCGCTGGGTGTGACGAACTACGTGCTGCCCCGCGCGCAGGGCCACGCCGCGGGGCATCCGGTGTACGATGGGAGCGCCATCGCCGGCCATGCCGAGGTTTCCATGCCGCGCCCTCTCTCCGCCCGTGCCCTGCTCCCCCTCGCCGCCGCGGCGCTGCTGGCCCTCGGCGCGGCTCCCTGCACGCCGCCGTATCCCGTGGCAACGGGCGTGAAGGTGAGCCTCGACCCGCTCGTGCAATACCAGACGATCGACGGCCTCGGCGGCTCGGCCGCGAACGAGGAGACGCTGCGAGCAATGCCGGAGCCCGATCGCTCGCAGGTGATGGACCTCGTCTTCGGCGATCTCGAGCCCTCCGTCGTGCGCTTCACGATCCCGCACTGGATCGAGCGCACCAACGACGATGCAGACCCCGCGCACCTGAGCACGGCCGCCCTCACGAGCCCCGACGCACATCTGTGGCAGATCGCCGAGATCTTCGCGCGCGGAAATCCAAAGCTCATGGCCGCGCCGTGGTCGCCGCCGGCATGGATGAAGACCACGGGTCGGACGTGCTGCGGCGGCTCGCTGCTGCCGGGCATGGAGCCCGAGCTGGGCGAGTTCTTCTCGGCCTATCTCGGCAT
>CAYOIG010000555.1:0-3132 GCA_964403915.1 uncultured Myxococcaceae bacterium | reverse complement strand
CACGCATGTGCTCCCGGATCGCCTCGCGCTGCTCGGGCGGAAGTGCCTTGATACGCTCGCGCAGACGCGGCGCGCTCTCCGGAGGTAGAGCTCCAGCAGGCGGTCGCGTTCCAGACGGAGGCCTCCCCTGCGATCCGGGCGGCGTCGTCTGCGCGTGCGGCACACCGGGCCCGAGCACGAGCGCGAGCGCCACGAGGCCGGCGAGCTGCATCGAGCGGCGACGCCTCATCCGTTGTCCTTCTCCCCGCGTGCGTCGAGCTGCTCGAGGAGCTCCAGATTCGCGATCACCTCGAGGTCTTCGAGGGTCTCGAGCTCGATCGCGACCGAGAGCTCTTCTTCGCTCGCCGCCTCGAGCGCTGAGCCGGGCTGCGACGCCGGTCGCTCCTGCACGGCGACGCCCCCGGGCGGCCGCACGCCCGCCGACGGCTCGAGCGGGCCGGGGCTGCGCAGGACTCCGAGATAGACGGCGAGGGCCGCGGCGACGGTCGTCAGCATGGCCACCAGCGCGAGCGCCCTGCGCGGGCGGCGTCGCGGAAGGCTGCGCTCGTTCCGGGCTGCGCGTGCGAGGCCGCGGCCGTCGCTCCGCCCGGCCGCCGGCGCGGCACGCTCTGCGGCGGCCGCTCGCTCGGCCTCCAGTCGCGCGAGCAGGCGCGCCTCGAGGTCCGGCGCCACCGGCCGCGAAACGAGGCCACGCAAGCCCTCATCGACTGCTGCGAACGATGCGAGGCGCGCCCGGCACGCCGCGCAGCCCGCGAGGTGCGCCTCCACTTCGGCTTCGCGCTCCTGCGAGAGCGCCCCGTCGCGCAGCGCCGAGAGGTCCTCGTCGAAGGAAAGACAGATCTCGCGGTCCGTCGTCATATCCTACGCTCCAGTGTGTAGATGATCGGCCAGCGCCGACCGCGCGCGGTGCACGAGCGCCTTCACCGATTTCTCGCTGGTCTCGAGCGTCGATGCCACCTCGGCATAGGAGAGCCCTTCGACGGCCGTCAGCCAGAGCGCCGCGCGCTGCCGGTCCGGCAACTCTGCGAGCGCTGCCTCTACGGCCCCGCCCAGGCGCCGGGCATCGATCCTCTCCTCGGTTCGCTGCGGGTCAGCCGCCAGTACGAGCGGCGCCCGTGTGTCGTCTTCCGCGTCCACGCTGCGATGCTCCCGCTGGCGCCGCGGGCGCCGCAGCTCGTTCAGCGCAAGATGGTTCGCGATGGTGTAGAGCCAGGTCGAAAAGCGTGCGTCGGGGCTGTACCGCGCGCGAGCACGGTGGACGCGGAGGAAGGTCTCCTGCACCAGCTCTTCCGCTGCAGCCGCATCGCCCAGCATCCGCTCGAGGTAGCGCAGCAGCGGAGACGACCAGCGCTGGAAGAGCGCGCCGAAAGCGCCGTCGTCTCCCGCACGGCATGCGAGCATGAGCTGCACGTCCTCTTCGGCGGCGTCCAAGGCTGGTCCGTCCACCTCTGGCTCGCCCACCAGACCTCTCCTCCCCCGCACGTTCCCGGGAGCATTGAACCCGCGTGCGCGGAGGGGGTTGCGCGGCGAGCCGGTTGACCCCGATGCGCTTCCGGGTATAGCCTGCGGCTCTCCGGGACGCCGGATGAAGGGCTGGTGGTGAGGCATGCGCAGCGCGGATGCAGGAAGGGCAGGAAGCTGGCCGCGGGCGGGTCGCCGGAGTGCGGGCGTGATCCTCATCGGAGCGCTGCTCGTTCTCGGCACGCCCTCCTGCGTGCCGGGCGGCGGATGCCCGGCCGACTTCCAGCCCGTGCAGCTCCCCGAATTCCTGTTCGGTCTCTCGCAGCTCCCGGCCGATGCCGTGGCCATCGCGCAGGACGTGGGCGCGAAGTACCTGCGCCCCACCCTTTCCTGGCGCGCCATCGAGCCCACGGTCGAGCCCACGGGCCTCACCGTGGACGCCGTACGCTCCGACCCGGCGCTGGTTTCGCAATACCTCGCCAGCCACGACTGGGCGAGCTTCGACCAGCGTCTCGGCGCCATCGCCGATGCAGGTCTCGTGCCCGTGCCGATCGTCGGTCACGGCTACACCGGCACGCTCCCGCTCCGCGGCGGCGTTCCAGCCGCTCCCGACGTGCTCGGCCGCGAGGAGTATCTCGCGCGGCAGTACCTCTTCACGCGCGCGGTGGTGGAGCGCTACGACGGTGACGGCGTGAGCGATGCGCCTTCGGGCCTGCGCATCCCGCTCTGGCAGACCGAGAACGAGCTCAACCAGGCCTTCTTCACCGCGCTCTTCGGCTGGCGCGAGCCGGCCTACTTCGCCGCCCTCGGCTCGGCGTGGATGGACTTCGACTACGTGACGCGTCTGCTTCACACGCTGCGCATGGCCGTCAAGGACGCTGACCCGACCGCGCTCACCACCATGAACTTCCACTCGGACGTTCACGCCGATCTCAATCATTACCTTCGACAACCAGGCTGGCTCGACACCGTCGTCTTCTGGCGCATGGAGATGGACATCCTCTCCTTCGACGCCTATCCGAACTACTACCGCTCGACGCCGCCCAGCGGCGCCACCGTGGGCGAGCGCGCCGCGCAGGTCGCGACCCTCTCCTGCGGGATGCCGATCGTGGTGATGGAGACCGGCTACCCGAGCGGCCCCTCCGAGGGCGGCTTCGACGAGGCGAAGCAGGCGACGTTCATCCGCGAGGCGTTCGACTCGGCCGTCGCCGCCGGCGTGCGGGGCTTCTTCCTCTTCGGCGCCCGGACGGCCGAAACGCACGCGGCAACGATCACGCCCGAGGATCTCGTCGCCCTCGAACAGCTCGCCACCTGGATCGAAACGGGCGACGCCGCATCGCTGCTCAGCTACGCGCTCGCCAACGCAGCCTACGTGCAGGGCCAGCTGATGCAGGTCGTGCAGGCGGTCGAAGGCTACTGGGGCCTCTACCGCGCCGACGGCACGGAGAAGCCGGGGCTACAGGTGCTTCGCGACATTGGCGACGCGCTGCCGGAGTAGAGCGACACGATCGCTGCTCACGACTGGCACGCGAAGATCCGCCCACCCTCCTTGCGAACGCGGCAGCCCTCGAGCAGGCCATCGAGACCCAGGAGCTCGTCTCCGTTCGCGAAGCTCGCGAGCAGCGCCTCGATGCTCGTGCGGGCGGCCGGGGTCGCCGTGCACTCGCGGAG
>CAYOIG010000554.1:0-27641 GCA_964403915.1 uncultured Myxococcaceae bacterium | reverse complement strand
GACGTAGTGTCCGGTGTCGCTTCGGATCGGGAGTGCGGTCGGACAAAGGAGAGCGCCGTCGTCCTCGTCGCGTACATAGATCACTTCACCCGGAGGGTCGCCGACGGGATCATTCGACCAGGCCGTGATCTGATTCTCACGGCTGGTCCCGCACCACGTGTAGCCGCCGCCCTCGACCGACGTCTGGAATCCGAAACCTGGGTTGGCGATGACGTTGATCCAGGGCGCCGGCGTCCACTGTCCTTCGCCGAGCACCGTCACGTACTCCCGCCCACCCGCGGCGAAACCGCCGAGACCATTCCAGAACTCGAGATCCGGGCTCGGCGGCCGTAGCTCCGGCGTCGTGTGCGCCACCATCCGGCGCGCGACGCGCGCGACGGCGGGCTCGTTTCGCCGGCCGAGCTGTTCGGACAAGCTGCCGCGACGCCCGAGCAATACCGCTCGGGCCGAACTCTGGAGGGCGATGCGGACCTCGACCGATACCAGATCGGCGCGCAGCACGAACACCGACCCACGCACTCCTTCCGGCGGCTCCGCAAGTCGCGAGCGGCTCGTACGGACGAGTGCTTCCACGGAGGCGTGGAGCTCCTGGGCATAGGAGCTCGGCCGCTCGTTCAGAACCACGAGATCGACGGAGAGGAGCTTCGTGCGCCAGTAGGCATGCGCGCGGAGCAGCTGGCGGAGCAGCTCGAGATCGTCGGCTTCGTCGACCCGCACCAGGACGATCGGCAGGTCGCCGGATATCCCGTGGGCCCATAGCGCCGAGGGCCCCTGCTCGTTGCGCCGCATCACGGCGGCGGAGGGGCGCAGCACCGGATCCGAGAAGAGCACGTGGTTGGCGAGCTCCTGGTAGAGCTGCGCCTCGTCCGGGCCGACACCGAGGTGGTGCAGCTCGACCTGAGCCTGCGTCCACGCCAGCGTGAGTGCGCGCTGAAACGCCGCCGGATCCTGGTGCCTGTCGGCCAGGTCGATCACCCCGCTACGCGTTGGCGCGAGGAGCGTCCAGAACGCCACACGCGTCGTGCCGCCCGGGGGAATCCGCACCCTGCAACGGAGGCTGAAGATCGGATCGAGCACCGCACCGACCCGGCCCGTGAGAGGCCGGCCACCCATTACCGACAGCGCCGTGCGAAGCGTCCGGCCTCGGCCGAGAAAGCGGGCACGATCGGTCTCGTAGGACACCGGGCCGACACGCGCACCCTCAACGACCGCAAGATGCGCTGCGAAGACCTCCGGCTCGCCGGGTGAGCGCCGTCGCCGGGTGGCCAGCAAGGCGCCCATCTCGGGGATGAACTCCGTCTGTACGAAGAGCTTCGAGAAGGCCGGGTGGGCCGCATCCGCCGCAGCCGGCGCGAGCACGAGCTCTGCGTAGGAGGTGAGCTCGATCTCGCGAGCGCGGGCTCCGAGATTCGAGACCGAGACGCGACGCACCTCGGCGTCGTCCTCGGCCGAGACCGCAATCTCGAGCGTCGTCGCCAGCGACCCATCGCGGCGTGCGATCACCACGCGATCCTCGGAAAACTCCGCCTCGTAGGAGTCGGGCTCGGCGCCGCTCGGCTGGTAGCCGGCCGACCACACCTCACCGCTCTGCGGATCCCGCAGGAAGACGTACGCACCCGACGCATCGCAGGTCACGTCCTCGTGCCACCGGGTCACCGCCAGGTCGCCCCAGCGGCTGTAGCCCGAGCCGGACGCGGTGACCATCACGGCGTAGCGGCCGTTCGAGAGCAGATGTGCTCGCGGGATCGGATCGTGCGGCGAATCGAAGCGGCGCCGCATCGGGGCAATGAGCTCACGGACGTTCGCGACGGCTCTCACCTCCTCGGCGCGCGGACGGGCGACGGCAACACCCCGCGGCGTCCGCTCCTGAAGCAGGAGCTCGGTCGCCTGGATCATCGGCTCGGCGTGGAACCGCGCGCGCATCACCCCATCGAAGAGCGCGTTGGCAACGGCCACGACGGTCATTCCCTGGTGGTGCGCCATGTACGCACGCACGACCGCCACGGCTGCGCCGTCGGGCAGTCGCGTGGGCGTGTAGTCGAGCGCCTCGTACCAGCCAAACCGTCCGCGGCCGCCGGCGGCTTCGATCCGCTTCAGATTTCGAACGGATGCCTCCGCATCCACCATCGCCGCGAGGGCCGTCGCGTAAGGGGCGACGACCGCGTCCTCGCCGAGCCCACGCTTGAGTCCGAGGCCAGGCACTCCGAAGTTGGAGTACTGGTAGGTGAACTCCAGATCGCGGGCGTTGTAGGCCGACTCCGAGACACCCCACGGAACGCCGCGCTCGGTGCCGTACCTCTGCTGCCGGCGAACCACCAGGCGGCTCGTCTGCTCGAGCAGGCTCCCCGCCGGCGCGCGCATCACCAACGACGGCATGAGATACTCGAACATCGATCCCGACCACGAGATGAGCGCGGACCCTCGGTCTACCGGCGTGAGCGCCCGCCCGAGGCGGAACCAGTGGCGCACTGGAACGTCGCCCTTGGCGATTGCGACGAAGCTCGCGAGACGCGCCTCGGAGGCCAACAGGTCGTAGCAGCTGGGGTCGAGCGTTCCGTCGCCCATCCGGTACCCGATCGAGAGAAGCTGCCGCTGCCGGTCGAAGAGGAAGCCGAAGTCCATTGCTGCAGCGAGCACACGCGCCCGATCTCCGATCGACGCGATCCGGATCGCCAGAGCCCGGGCGCCACGGACGGATCGGACGTACGCGGCAACTCTCTCGGCAGGCGGCTGCGGCTCGCCGGCGAGGAGCTCGATCGCCTCCTCACATCGACCGGGAAGCTCTGCGAGAGTCGGCATCGACGCGAAGAGAGGCCCGAGCGTGTGGGTCTCCGCCTCTCCGGACGCCCACGGCACCAGAAGCGCATGATCGCGCCCGTGACTCTGTATGGAGGAACGAAGTGCCTCCACCCAGTAGCCAAGGTCGGTGCCGGCATCGTCGCCGCGGTCGCCGATCAGCGTGCGGGCGATGTCTGCCGCGGTGTCCGCCCGCGCGGCGAGCGCCGTGAGCCGCTCGGCGACTCCCGCAATCGTCACCGGCGCCGGTGCGAGCAGCGCTGCGACCTGATCGAGGGCCTCCTCGAGCTGCTTCCATGTGACCGTCTCACTGTGCCGATCGTCGGCGAGCGTTCGCAACGACTCACGCGCGAGCTCGAGACCGTCGGCGATCCCCGCGATCCACTGTGGGTTCACCAGAGGGCCGTCCAGCCGCTCCCGACACGCCCGATCGAGCGCGATCAGATGACCGGCGAGATTCCCACTGTCGACCGAGGAGACGTACTTCGGGTCGAGAGGCCGGAGGTCCTGCGTGTCGTACCAGTTGTAGAAGTGCCCCCGGAAGCGTTCGAGCCTGGCCATCGAGGCGAGGGCCGCCTCGAGACGCTCGACGGTGTCGGCCGTACCGAGCCAGCCGAAGTCGCAGGCGGAGACTGTCGAAAGAAGATAGAGACCGAGATTCGTCGGCGACGTCCGGTGCGCGACCATCGGAGCGGGATCCTCCTGGAAGTTGTCGGGCGGAAGCATGTTGTCCGCTGGCGTGACGAAGGTCTCGAAGAACCTCCACGTACGTCGTGCGACGATCCGCAGCGCACGCGCGTCCGCGGAGCTTATTGGCTTCCTACCACCGACCGGGGGGGCGCGGCTGGCCATGCACGCAACGGCCGGGGAGAGCAGCCAGGCGACCAGAAAGGGAACGGCGACTCCCCACGAGCCGCGCCACGCAACCGCGACCGGAATCGCCGTCGCTACGGCCAGCACGACGGCGCCGCCCATTCGCCGGTAGAAGCCGAAAATGTCCAGACGCGGGCCCAGGCTCGCCTGCGCGGCGGTGACCCACTCGAGGAGACGGCGGCGAAAGAGCAGACGCCACAGCGTACGCACGATGGCGTCGGTCATCAGACAGGCCTGGTGCGCCAGGAGGATCGCCAGGAACGCGACCTGCCGCAGTGCGAGCGCGAGATCCCCGCCGACCGCGAGCAGGTGGCTGCGCTTCGAGATCCCGAGGCGGCGCGGCACGAGGCCGAGAAAAAAGGGCAGGAAGGCCGGTGTCGCGAGCGTCGCGACGATGAATCCACTCCACGCGCCCGGCGACGCGAGCGGCAGCGTCCAGCCGGCGACGAGCGCCACGACGGCGGCCGGCGCAGAGAGCGAGCGGCGCAGATTGTCCAGCATCTTCCAGCGACCTATCCACGGAATCGCGCGACGCCCGGGGCTCCCGCTCGAATCCCGGCCGCGGCCGAAGATCCAGGGCAGGAGCTGCCAGTCGCCGCGAGCCCAGCGATGCTGCCGCGCCGCTGCGACGTCGTAGCGGGCAGGATGCTCCTCGATCACCTCGATGTCGGAGGCCAGCCCGGCGCCGGCGAAGATGCCCTCGAACAGGTCGTGGGACAGGAGCGTGCTCTCGGGAACGCGGCCCGCGAGCGAGGCTTCGAACACGTCGACGTCGTAGATTCCCTTGCCGGTGTAGGAGCCCTGTCCGAAGAGATCCTGGTAGACGTCCGAGACGGTGAACGCGTAGGGATCGAGGCCGCCGGGACCCGAGAAGATTCGCTGAAAGAGCGATCCCCCGCGGCCCATCGGTAGCGAAGGCGTGACACGCGGCTGGAGCACGGCGTGACCCTCGATCACGCGTCCGGTGTGCGGGTCGAGGCGGGGGCGATTGAGGGGGTGCGCGAGCTTCCCGACGAGTCGCTTCGCGACGCCACGGGGAAGCCGCGTGTCGGCGTCGAGCGTGATCACGTACCGCACGCCGGAGGGAACCGCTCGGGCAAGGTCGCCCGCGATCACGAAGCTCGTGTCCGCCGCGCCGCGGAGCAGTCGGTTCAGCTCGTGCAGCTTGCCGCGCTTGCGTTCCCACCCCATCCATCGGCCCTCACCCTGATTCCAGACCCTGCGCCGGTGGAGCAGGAGGAAGCGCTCGCCGTCCGCCGCCGGGCCGTGCCGAAGGTTCAGCTGCGCGATTCCGTCGCGCGCTGCGGCGAGCAGCCCGTCGTCGCCGCTCGCCGACTCCGTCTCGGAGTCCGGCCAATCCGAGATCAGAGCGAAGAAGAGATCGCCGTCCGATCCCGCCAGGTAGTGGATCTCGAGCCGTTCGATCTGCTCCTCGATCTCGGCTCGCGTCGAAAGCAGGGTGGGTACGGCGACGAGCGTCCGCAGGCTCGGGGGCACTCCGGCGAGAAGCTCGAGGCCCGGAAGAGCCTGGGGTGCGAATTGGTCGGTGACGACCCGGTTCACCAGCACGACCGCTGCATCCGATGCCGGGACGAGAGCGAGCAGCGCGAGCGCGAGGAGCACCGAGACCGGAACCTCCGATCCCACCGCGCCGAGGAGCGGCAGGGCGAGCAGGCACCCCGTGACGAGCGCGATCGAGCCCAGATAGCCGCCGATGCCGGCGGCGGCAGTCGCGCGGACGAACCAGTCGCGCACGGGAGCTCGGAACCCGAGCTCCCTCTCGAGAGTGCGCCGCCCGCCAGAGATCAGGTAGTAGCCCGGATCCTGCTCCCGCTCGATCTCCTTCCCACCATCGAGGGGCTCGCCGGCCGCCTGCGCCAAACGGATCGCATGTCTCGTGACCTCCATCTGGGTTTGCGCCGAGCCGCTCGCGAGATCTTCGATCGCGTGGCGGTAGCGATCGCGCGTCGGGAAGTCCATCGCGGCAAAGTCGCTCTCGGCCCGCAGTGTTTCGTCGACGAGACTCACGCTCTCGAAGAAATCCGCCCAGTCGATCTCCGACATGAGCCGCATGCTCGTGATCACGTTGCGCACGGTCACGTTCGTCGCGCCCTGGAGCTGGAGCTCTTCACGAACGATCTCTTCGGCGGTCGTGCCCTGGACGGCGAGGCGCTCGTCGAGCCACCGAAGGGCCGGCGTCACGGCGGGGTCCTGATCGCGGAGCCGCTGGATGAGCTGGACCGAGAAGGAACGCGACAGCCGGGTCGATTCGAAGGGGCGGAGCACTACGGCAGCCATCTCGGACTTTCCGCCGTCGGTTCCGAGGAGCCGATCCGCAATCTCGTCTGCTGTCGCGCGCCCCACTCGGCTGCTCACGATCCGTTCGGCCGAGCGCCGAAGGTTCTCGACCAGGAGGATCCGCAGCGTGATCGCGACCGCCCAGAGCTCACCGATCGTCAGCGGCTGAATCCGCTGGTAGGCGCGCACGAAGCGGAACAGCGCGTCGGGCTCGAAGTGGCTGTCGGTGTGCGCGACGAACGCCCAGGCGAGCCCAAAGACGCGCGGATATCCGGCGAGCGGCCCGACGGCGAGCTTTGGAAGCCGATGATAGAAGCCGCGGGGCAGGTCGTCGCGGATCTCACGGATCTGCTCTTCGACGACGTGAAAGTTGTCGACCAACCACTCGGCAGCCGGCGTGATCGCCCGCTCCTCGCGCATCGCCTCGCCGATCGCCCGATACGCGGCGAGCAGAACACGACCGTTCTCGCGCAGCCGCTTCGCGAGCGGCCGGCCCTTCGCGGGGCCGGGCACGACTTGCTGCGCCGCCGCGAGGCTCTCGGCATGCTGCTCGAGACGCTCGATGCCGAACAGCTCCGCGCGAATCGGATCCTCGCCGTCCCCTCTCGAGGGCACCCATGCATTCCGGAGAGCTCGCAGAAGGCGGCGCCTGCCCCGCGGTCTCGGGCGATCCGACCCGGGATCTGCCGCTCGGATCCCGAACCTCAGACGGCGAGCCGCTCGCCGCAGTCGGCACAGTAGATCCGCTGCGCGCGACGCATCCGCGCATGGCTCTCAGCACGACAGTGGCTGGGCCGGATGCTCCCGTTCACCACTACGCCGCAGCTCGGACAGCAGCGGATCGTGATGACCGCCCGTCCATGGTTGTCGTTTGCGCAACGATTCGGTCGCACGTTTCCCCTCTTCTTGATGGTGGTGTTCGAAGACCAGCGAGGCTCAGGGACGCGAGCGGGATTCCGCCTCGCGTTCCCCCTCCCGCACCTCCGCCCAGAATCGCTCCCGCGCCTCGACCGTGCGCCGGTCGTCGCGGCCCCGCTTCACCATGCGGCGGAGACTCGCCAGTGTGCGACGCAGCCAAGTCCACAAGCGAGGCCTCCGTTACGAAGGCGGTGCACCGCTCAATCGAGTGAGCCCGGGGCGACACGCGCCCAGGAGCCTCGGTCGGAACGTCCGGCAGGGGAGCCTGAGCAATCAGTAGCGGCTCGGCCCGCCCGAAAGAGCGGAGTCTCTCGAAGGCCCGAGGGCGCAGGCAAGCTCAGATGGGAGAAGACAGGAGGGGCGATGGGCCCGCTGAGATCGGCCAGTGAGGATGACTCGACCTGAAGGTAGGTCACCGGCCGACGAATCGCTCGCGCGGGAAAGGTGATCCGGCGCTTCGGTCGCCGTCGCGCCGCCCTACCCGCCTGAATCGACGATCGCGCGCAGCCGGTCGGGGTAGTTGGTGAAGATGCCGTCCACCCCGAGATCGAGAAAGCGCCGGAGCTCGGCGGGCTCGTCCACCGTGAAGACGTAGACCGCGAGGCCCTCGCCATGGGCCTCGCGGACCAGCTCCGCCGTCACGACGCTGTCCTCGGGGTTGAGGGCCTCGGCGCCGAGGGCTCTCGCGCGCTCCACGGCACGGTGCGGGAACTTGCGCGAGATCAGGAGCGCGACACGCGCCTCTGGTGAGAGGGCGCGCAGGCGTGCCAGCACGGGATCGAAGAAAGACGAGAAGAGCATGCGAGGCAGGAGATCGCGCTGCTCCACTGCCTCGAGCGTCGCCTTCTCGAGCCCCGGGTAGTCGGCCTGCGTGCCGCGTTTCAGCTCGAGGTTGAAGGGGATCCGTTCGGCGAAGCCATCGAGCACCTCCTCCAGCGTCGGTACGGGCTCACCCGCACCGGCGTCGAGAGCCCGCACCTCGGCGAGCGTTGCTTCGGCGATCTCGCCGCGGCCGCCGATGCCGGCGAGCTCCTCGTCGTGGGTGATGACGATCGCGCCGTCGCGGGTGCGGTGGAGATCGATCTCGATCATGTCGGCGCGCTGCGCTATCGCGAGCTCGTAGGCCGGCAGCGTGTTCTCCGGTCTCTGGCCCGAGGCGCCGCGATGGGCGATCACCAGCGGCTTGCGGCTCATACGGTCTCCCAGGCGCGTGCGCGATCGACGGCACGCCGCCAGCCCGCGTAGAGCGCGTCGCGGGCCTGCGCCGGCATTGCGGGCTCGAAGATACGCCCGGCGCGCACGGCGACCTCGAGCTCCGAGCGATCCTTCCAGAATCCCGTTGCGAGCCCGGCCAGTGCCGCGGCGCCGAGGGCCGTCACCTCGAGGCACGCTGGACGGCGCACGGGGATGCCGAGGATGTCGGCCTGGAACTGCATCAGGAAGTCGTTCGCCGAGGCACCGCCATCCACACGCAGCACATCGGGCGCAACCCCGGCATCGGCCGTCAGGCACTCGACGAGGTCACGCGACTGATAGGCGATCGACTCGAGCGTCGCGCGCACCAGATGCGCGCGGCTCGTGCCGCGCGTGATGCCCAGGATGGCGCCGCGGGCCCGCTCGTCCCAGTAGGGCGCGCCGAGACCGACGAAGGCCGGCACGAGGTACACACCCCCGCTGTCGGGCACCCCGGCGGCAACCGCCTCCGACTCGGCCGCGCTGCTCACGAGGCCGAGGCCGTCGCGTAGCCACTGCACGGCGGCGCCGCCCACGAAGACGCTGCCTTCGAGGGCGTATTCGACGCGGCCTTCGATGCCCCAGGCGATGGTCGTGATGAGGCCGTGCTTCGAGGTCCGCGGCTGCGCGCCCGTGTTCATCAGCAAGAAGCAGCCCGTCCCGTAGGTATTCTTGGCGCTGCCGGGCGCGAAGCAACCCTGTCCGAAGAGAGCGGCCTGCTGATCGCCGGCCATGCCGGCAATCGGCACCTCGGCGCCGAGCCACTCGGCATCGGCCATGCCGAAGCGGCCACTCGAGTCTCGCACCTCGGGCAACATCGCCCGCGGGATCCGGAGCGCGCGCAGCAGCGTCTCGTCCCAGGCGCGCGTGTGGACGTCGTAGAGCATGGTGCGCGATGCGTTCGAGACCTCGGTCGCATGCACGCGGCCCTTCGTGAGGCGGTGGAGCAGCCAGGAGTCGATGGTGCCGAACGCGAGCTCGCCCTTCTCGGCCCGCTCCTGCGCGCCCGGAACGGCATCGAGGATGAAGCGGATCTTGGTGGCCGAGAAGTAGGCGTCGATCACGAGGCCGGTGTGTCGACGGACGTGCTCCTCGAGACCCTGTGCCCGCAGGGCGTCGCAGATCGGCGTGGTCTGCCGAGACTGCCAGACGATGGCGGGGTGGATCGGCTCGCCGCTCCTGCGCTCCCAGACGACCGTCGTCTCGCGCTGATTCGTGATGCCGATGGCCGCCACGTCGCGCGCGGTAGCCCCCGCCTCGTCGAGGGCCTGTCGCGCCGCGCGAAGCTGCGTCTCCCAGATCTCCGCTGGATCGTGCTCCACCCAGCCGGGCTGGCGATAATGCTGCCGGAACTCGTGCTGCTTCACGGCAGCGACGGCTCCGGCACGGTCGAAGAGCAGCGCCCGCGACGACGTCGTGCCCTGGTCGAGTGCGAGAACGAACCGCATGCGAAAGCTCCCGGGCGGAGCCTACCAGAAGCGCCGCCTTCGCTTGATGAAATCGATCACCGTGAGCGGCCCGGCCGCGTTCCACGTATGCGTGCCGAGCACACCCGGTGCCCATCCCGGTTCGAGAATGCGCTGCTCCGATTCGGCGTAGCCGCCAGGATCGAGGCGCACGACGCGCTGGAACCGGATTGCGCGGCCATAGCGGCCGGAGCCGTCCTGGGCGGGGCGGATCCACTGACCGTCGCGAAGAAAGAGCCGCCCCGCAGGCCGCGCCGAGCGCACGTCCGAGCAGATGGGATTGCCCGCAGCCGGCTGCCAGGGCCCGAGCGGCGTCTGCGCGTGGAAGAGGTGAAGGTCGTCGAACATTCGGGCCCGCGCAGCCGCCATGCTCACGAACATCCACCAGCGCCCATCCTGCTGGTGGAGCGTCGCGTCGCAGGCGCGAACGCCTTCGAGCAGAACGCGATCGAGAACCCAGCGATCCGGGAACCTCTCGCAGCGGTAGAGCTCGACACTGCGGTTCTCCGACGTCTCGGGGAGCATCCACACCGACCCGTTCCACGCGAAGACGAACGGATACGAGAGGTGGTAGGGCCTCTCGAGCACGATGCGGGGAGTTGACCAACGCCCGCCCGATTCGAGCTCCATCACCGAGAGGTGGGCTCGCGGCGAGCCCCTGCGGCATTCCTCGAGAAAGACGTAGAGGCGTCCCTCGTGCTCGAACGGGAATGGATCGGCCCATAGCCTGTCTTTCGGCGGCAGCAGCTCCGTGAAACGCTCGACCTCGCCCGGACCGGCCTCCTCGAGCGAGAAGGCGAGCGCCCACTGCTCGAAGCTCACGAGCCGGAGCAGGCGGTCGCGCAGCGCGCGGCCGCCGATGCGGAATGCCGCCAGGAGCATCTCGCGATTGGACGGAGGGCCTGCGCGATGCGGGGCAGGAGCCGCGCGGTCGCGCAGCCCGCGCGATGCCTGTGCAGCCCCCCGCGCCCGCAAATCACGCAGCGCCCAGCCGAAGAGAGCGGCGCCCTTCCAGGCAGCTTCGCTCCGGTTGCAGCGGGGAGAGCGCGGATCGGTGAGCAGCAAGGCGCTTCGCAGCAGCGAGTCTCCCTCTCCTGGCTCTCGCAGGCGCACGACGGCCACGGCCGTTGCCGGCTCGGCGTCCGCCACCTCCCAGAAGCCGGCCGGAGTCTCCCGCGACGCAGCGCCGTCGCCGTGTACGAGCGACAAGACACCGTGGCGCGCAACGCCGAGCACGCGGCCGCGCAGCCGACGGAAGCCGAGGCAGAGCACGACATCGAGGCCAAACGCCCGGATCCGCTCCACGTCGGCGTCATCGAGAAGATCCGATACGTCCGTGCGCTCGGGGAGCACGCGCAGCACGGGAACGCCCTCGAGCAGGGCCGCGAGCGGGCGCGGCGCAAAGGCGTCGTCTGGCCGGCCGTAAAGAGCATCGTCCAGCCGCGCGTAGAGCTGGTAGGCCAGCGTGCGGCGCCTGCGCCAGATGCGATCGATCCCGCGCTGCCTCTCGGGCGGGAGAGACGCATCGAGCGCCACGAGCACGATCTCGGCATCACCGCTCGCGCGAAGGTCCGAGACCACCTGTTGCACCCACGCCGGCGCGATGCAGTCGCCGAGCAGCAACGCCACACGCAGCCGCGGCCGGGGCGCGGATCCGGGCGCCGCGGCCGGCATCACCGCGCGGACGCTCCTCGCTCCGCATCGGTCTCGAAGAGGGCCTCGACGAACTCCTCGGCCGAGAAGTCCCGTAGATCCTCGACGCTCTCCCCCACGCCCACGTACTTCACCGGGATGCCGAAGGCGTCTGCGAGACCCACCAGCACGCCGCCCTTCGCCGTGCCGTCGAGCTTGGTGAGGACGAGCCCGGTCACCTGCCCTGCCTCGATGAAGACGCGGGCCTGGGAGATCGCGTTTTGGCCCGTGTTGGCGTCGAGCACCAGCAGGCTCTCGTGGGGCGCTCCCGAGACCTCGCGTCCGAGAACGCGAACGATCTTCTTGAGCTCGTCGATCAGCGGCTGCTTCGTCTGCAGGCGCCCGGCCGTGTCGCAGATGGCGACGTCTGCACCGCGCGCGAGGGCGGCCTTCACGGTGTCGAAGGCCACCGCCGACGGATCGCCGCCGGGTTTGCCCGCAATCACCTCGCAGCCCGCGCGCTCACCCCAGACCTGGAGCTGCTCGATGGCCGCCGCGCGAAAGGTATCGCCCGCGCCGAGGACGACGCGCCGACCCAGCGCCTGGTAGCGCGCGGCCAGCTTGCCGATGGTCGTCGTCTTCCCGGAGCCGTTCACACCGAGCACCAGGATCACGTGAGGCTTGCCGGTGAGAGAGAGCGCGCTCTCCGGCGGCGGCTCGACGCGCCGCAGCTTCTCGAGCATCGCCGCGCGAAGCGCAGCGCGGACGGCCGCCGCGTCACCGCCGGCCGCCTGCTTGCGCACCGAGGCGAGCAGGCTCTCCGCCGTCTGGACCCCGAGATCGGCCGTGTAGAGAACGCTTTCGAGATCCTCGAGCACGGCGTTGTCTACGCGGCGGCCGCCCAGCACCTGCTCGAGACGCCCAACGAGGGCATCGCTGGTTCGCCGCAGCCGGTCGCGAAGGCGAAGCGGGCGCGCAGGCTCCGGCGGCGCCGGCGCGAGGGCGGCCGGCTCCGTCGCTGCGGCGGCGCTCGGCGCCACCCGATCGAGCGGCACCTCGACGGCATCGCCCGCTTCCTGGAGCACGGCCGGGAGCGGTGCAACTTCGGGGAGTGCCGGGGGTGCCGCGATCTCGGCCGGCAGCGCCGCCACGCGACGGCGCCTGCGAACGCCGTAGTAGAGGAAGATCAGGAGCAGCAGGCCCGCCGCGGCGGATACGGAGAGGATCGGCTCCGCGCGCGCGTACGCGGCAACGGCTTCGAAGCTCGACTGGAGGCGCCCGAGCCCCTCCGTCAGGAGACGTTCCATCTCTTCGCGATTCATGGGGGCCGAGCATAACCCGGCTGGGTCGGAGATCAGCCTCCCGGGGGGAGGCGACTCGAGCGGTCGCTAGGCCTCGCCGCGCAGCTCCACGGCAACGAGCTTGCTCACGCCCCGCTCCTCCATCGTCACACCGTAGAGCACGTCGGAAACCTCGATGGTGCGCTTGTTGTGCGTGATGAGCAGGAACTGGGAATCTGTCGCCAGCTCGCGAACGATCTCATTGAAGCGGCCGACGTTGGCGTCGTCGAGGGCGGCGTCGACTTCGTCGAGCAGGAAGAAAGGACTCGGCCGCACCTGGAAGACGGAAACCAGCAGCGCGAGCGCCGTCAGCGTCTTCTCACCGCCCGAGAGAAGGTTCACGCTCTGCAGGCGCTTGCCCGGCGGTGATGCCACGATCTCGATGCCGGCATCGAGGACGTCCTCCTCCTCCGTGAGCTGCAGGTGCGCCTTCCCACCGCGGAACAGGCGCGGGAAGTTCTCGACGAAGCGCGCGTTCACCGCCTCGAAGGTCTCCTGGAAGCGCTTGCGACTGGTGCGGTTGATGCGCAGGATGGCCTCGCGCAGCGATCCGAGAGTGCTCTCGAGGTCTGCCTTCTGCTCCGACAGGAAGCGGAAGCGCTCGGCCAGCTCCTCGTGCTCCTCGATCGCGCCGAGATTCACCTCGCCGAGGGCTTCGAGCTTGCGGCGCACCTCGCCCGCGCGTTGCTCGCGCTCATCACGCGAGAGAGCGACGAGGTCGAAGGCAGCGCGCGCCGTGAGGGCCGGGGGCTCGTCCTCGCCGGGCGACCCGTCGCCCGGCGTCTCCGTGTCGCCGGCCTCCTCCTCGCGCTCCTCGGTCTCGGCTCCGAGCGCCTCGAGGGCTTCTGGCGCGGGCGGCGTCCAGATCGCCAGCTCGACGCCCCAGCGCTCCTGCACCTGGCGCTCGAGGCTCTCCCGCCGGAACTCGCTCTCGCGCAGCGAGAGCTCGGCCTGCTGCGCCGCCTCGAGGGCGGCATGGGATCCGGAACGGAGCGACCGAACGTCCCCCTCGATCTCCTGCACCCGCCGCGCCTCGCGCTCGTACGCCTCACGCTTCTGCTCGTGCGTCGAGCGCGCGGTTTCTTCGTCCGCGAGGCGCTGCGCGAGCAGCGATTCGGCGCCGGCCAGCGTTCGCGCCAGATCCTCACGGCGCGCCTCCGCAGCCGCGATCTCGCTCTCGCGACGCGCGATCCATTCCTCGGCCGTCCGCAGCGCTCCGGCTGCGCGCGTGCGCTCGGCCTGCAGTGCCTCGCGCTTGTCGACGCGACCGGCATGCTCGACGCGGCGCCCCGAGAGCGCCGCCTCCTGCCGCGAGGCCTCGCGGGCCGCAGCACCCACGCGCAGTCCTGCAGCGTCGAGGCCGCGCTGCCGCTCGGCACGCTCCTGACGCAGGGCCTCCAGCGTCTCCACGATCCGCACCAGCTCGCCAGCGGCCGATTCGGTTTCGGCGAGCAGCTCCGAGCGCTCCGCCACACGACCCTCGCGCGCCTCGCCCAGCGACTTCACGCGCTCGCGCGCTCGCTCGAAATCCTTCTCGTGGTTCGCGACTGCGAGCGCCACCGTATGGTGACGGCTTCGCAGATTGTCGAGCTCGTCGTCTGCGGCCGCGGCATCCGCTTCGGCAGCCGCACGCTCCGCCTCGCGTAGGCCGAGCTCCGCGTCGAGAGCGGAGACCTCCTCCTCCAGCTCGCGCAGCTCGCGTACGCGGCCGAGCAGGCCCTGGCTCACGGCGGCGCCACCGCCGCGCACGACGCCATCGGGCGAGAGAAGATCGCCGGCCGGCGTGACGAAGGTTGCCGGCAGACGGCCGGCGCCGTAGACCCGGAGCGCCTCGCCGAGATCCGCGACCAGGTTGACACCCGCCAGCAGCGTCCGCGCCACGGCCTCGAAGCCCGGCCGCGCCCGCACGCGGCTCAGCAGCGGCTCGCCCAGCGGCACGAAGCCGCTACCGGCCTCCTCACGCTCCGGACTGGCGACGAAGACGCCGCGTCCCGCGCCGGCCTCGCGCAGCGATGCGACGGCGGCCAGCGCATCCTCCCGCCGCCCGACCACGAGGGCCTCGGCACGCTCCGCCAGCACGGCCTCGACCGCCGCCTCGACCTCACGATCGGCCTCGAGCACGTCGCGAACGAGCGCGCGCAGGCCCAGCCGCTCGCGCAGCGCGTCGTCCTCGCCGAGCAGGTGCCGCGCCGCAGCGCCCAGATCTTCGCGGCCCTCGACCACCTCGCGGAGCGACGCGAGGCGCGCACGGCGCAGGTCGCGCGCCTCTCGCGCGCCGTTCGTGCGCTCGGCCGAGGCTCGCGCCTCGCCCTGGGTGCGCTCCACGCGCTCCAGCGCTGCGCGCAGGCCGCCCATCAGCCGGTCGCGCTCGGCCAGCAGGTTGCGCAGGCCTTCGGCCAGTGCGCGCTCCTCCTGCGCGACACCCGCCGCCTCGCTGCTCTGCACTTCGAGCAGCTCGTCGGCGCTGCGCAGCCGGCGATCGAGCTCGGCGCGGCGGTCTTCGAGCGAGGCCTGCCGGTCTTCGAGCCGCGCCACACGCGTGAGCACGTCGACGAGGGCCGCGCTCGCCGCGTCACGCTCACGCTCGACGCGATGCAGCGCCTCGGCAGCCTCCCGTGCCTGCGCCTCGGCCGTGGCGATCGATTCGGCCTCGGCCCCGAGCGACGCCTCGACGGCCGCGAGCGCTCCCTCTGCCGCATCGAGCTCGGTCGCGGCGGCGCTGCGCTGTGTCGCGAGCCCCGCGAGCTCCTCCCGGCGGGCGACGTTCATGTCGGCCAGGGCCGCTCGCTCACGCGTCTCGTAGCCGATGCGGCTCTCCAGCTCCTTGATCTCGCCCCGCAGACCGACCAGCACCTCGCCGTCCTGCCCCAGCACGCGCTCGCAATCGGCGAGCTCGAGGCGCGCCTGCTCGAGGGCCAGCTCCCGCTCGGCGAGCCGGGTTTCGAGCGCCGTCGCCTCGTCCCGGGCCGCCGCGAGGCTCGCCCGCGCGCTCTCGAGGCCGGCCTCGAGAGCGCGGCGCTCGTCGGCGGCGAGTGAGAGCTCGAGCAGCCGCTGCATCTCGCGCAGCCGCTTGTAGCGCGCTGCCTTGCGAGCCTGCCGCTCGAGGCTCCCGATCTGACGCCGGATCTCCCCCAGCACGTCGCTCACCCGCACCAGGTTCTGCTCGGTGCCCTCGATCTTCCGCTCGGCCTCCTGCCGGCGAACCTTGTATTTGCCGATGCCCGCGGCCTCTTCGATCAGGCTGCGCCGCTCCTCGGGCTTCGCCGAGACGATGCCCGCAATTTGCCCCTGCTCGACGATGGTGTAGCCCTTGGTTCCGATGCCGGTGTCGCGGAAGAAGTCCTGCACGTCGCGCAGGCGGCAGGGCACCTTGTTGATCAGATACTCGGATTCGCCCGAGCGGTAGAGACGCCGGGAGATCTGGATCTCGGCGTAGGCGGCGTAGGCCGGCGGGGCCGTTCCGGCCGCGTTGTCGAAGCTGAGCACCACCTCGGCCATGCCCACCGGCGCGCGCGCCTCGGAGCCGGCGAAGATGACGTCTTCCATGCCCTTGCCGCGCAGGCGCCGGGGCGACTGCTCGCCCATGGCCCAGCGCATGGCGTCGACCACGTTCGACTTGCCGCAGCCGTTCGGGCCCACGATGCCGCTGATTCCGGGCTGGAAGACCAGCACGACCTTGTCGACGAAGGACTTGAAGCCCGCGATCTCGAGGGACTTGATGCGCAACCGGACCTCAGCTCTCGGCCGGCGGGCATGGGGCGACCAGCCGGACGGGGGTTCGACGAGACTGTGCGCGGAGGATCAGGGGGTGCCGGGGTTTTACCATCCGTCCGGGGGGACGCGCAAGACGCGCGGCGAAAATCTCAGCTCTTTCCCGCCCCGCCAGCGGCACCGGCAGCCGCCTTCTGGCTCTCGTAATGCAGCCGGTAGAGCCGGTGGTAGACCCCCCGGCGCGCGAGCAGCTCTTCGTGGCGTCCCGACTCGACGATGCGGCCGTGGTGGAGGACGTGGATCCGGTCCACGTCCTGAATGGTCGAGAGCCGGTGCGCGATCACGAGCGCGGTCTTGCCCCGCCACAGCACGCGAAGGGCCTGCTGGATCAGGGCCTCGGTCTCGGTGTCGATGGAGCTCGTGGCCTCGTCGAGCACCAGCACGTCCGCACCGTGGGCGAGGGCACGGGCAAAGGAGAGGAGCTGTCGCTGCCCTCCCGAGAGATTCGCGCCGCGCTCGTGGAGGTTCGTCTGGTAGCCCGCGGGCAGCGCCGAGATGAAATCATGGGCGGCCACTGCGCGGGCTGCCCGCTCGATCGCCGCAGCGTCGATGTCCGGGCGGCCGAGGCCGATGTTCTCGGCGATGGTGCCGCTGAACAGGAAGACGTCCTGCTGCACCAGCGCGACGCGGCGCCGAAGCTCCTCCTGGGGCAGCTCCCGCAGATCGGTGCCGTCGAGCAGCACCCGGCCCCGGTTCACGTCATAGAAGCGCGTCAGCAGCTTGATGATCGAGGTCTTGCCGGCTCCCGTGGCACCGACGAGGGCCACCTTCTCTCCGGGCTCGACGCGGAGCGAGACGTCTTTGAGCACCCAGTCCTCGCCGCCGTAGGCGAACCAGACGTTTTCGAGGGCAACGGCACCCCGGGGCCCCGCCTGGGGCGCCGGACTCCGTGCGGGCACGGCGTCGCGAACGGCCGGCTCGGTGTCGAGGAGCTGGAAGATCCGCTCGCAGCTCGCCATCGACGACTGCATCACGGAGTACTTGGCCGAGAGGTCGCGCAGGGGCAGGAAGAAGCGCCGCATCCAGTCGATGAAGACGTAGAGCACGCCCGCCGCCGCGACCCCCGTGCCGTACCAGATGATGATCGCGACGCTCAGGCTCCCGGCCATCTCGACCACGGCGAAGAGTGCTGCGTCGTAGCGGATCGAGACGATCCAGGCGTCGCGGTGGGCCGCGTTCAGCGCGGCGAAGTCGTGCAGGTTCCGGCTCTCCCGGGTGAAGAGCTGCACCACCTTCATGCCCGTCACCGTCTCCTGCAGCATGGCGTTGATGCGCGCGATGCGGACGCGCACGGACCGGAACGCCTCGCGAATGCGCAGACGGAAGACGATCGCCGCAGCGGCGAGCAGCGGCACCACGAGAAAGGTCACGAGCGCGAGCTTCGCGTTCACGAGGAAGAGCGCGACCGCAAAGCCCAGCATCTTGAGCAGGTCGGTCAGGAGCGCGACGACCCCGGCGGAGAACATCTCGGCCACGTTCTCGACATCGTTGGTCGCACGCGTCACGAGCCGGCCCACGGGCATGCGATCGAAGAAGCCGAGGTGCAGCCGCGAGAGGTGGGCGAAGACCTCGCTGCGCAGGCTCCGCATGGCGAGCTGGCCGGTCTTCGCCATCACGAGGGTCTGCCAGAACTGGAGACCCGAGCTCGCGAGCATCGCGAGCAGGTAGAGGACTCCGAGCCAGACCAGCGGCGAGAGCCACGACGGCCCCTGCATCAGACCGTGGATCGTCGCGGGCGCCTCCGCGCTGCCGGCGGCGTGGCCGGTCCCGAGTGCGCCCGAGAGGCCGATGCTGGGCGCGATCACCTGATCGAGGCCAGTTTTCACGATCCAGGCCGGCGCCAGCTCGAGCACGAACAGGGGTACCACGAGGACGAGCGTGAGGACGACCTGCGCCCGGTGGGGCGCCACGTAGCGCCACAGACGCCGCAGCAGCTGGGCATCGTAGGCTTTGCCGAGGGCATCCTCCTCGTGGAGGGAATCCTGCTCGGCGAGCGTCGAGGGCGAACTCACGCCACGGCCTCCTCGCCCTCGAGCTCTTCCTCTAGCGCTTGCTGGCTCGCAAGGCGCGCGTAGAGCCCGCCTGCGGCAACCAGGTCTTCGTGCGTCCCGCGCTCCACGATGCGGCCGCCGTCGAGCACGATGATCTGGTCGGCAGCCCGCACCGTCGAGATGCGGTGGGAGATGAGAACGACCGTCCGCCCGTCGAAGACCTCTCCGAGACCCCGCTGGATGTCGGCTTCGGTCTGTGCGTCCACGCTCGAGAGCGAATCGTCGAGGATCAGGATGCCGGGACGCATCGCCAGAGCACGCGCCAGCGCCGTGCGCTGGCGCTGGCCGCCGGAGAGCATCACGCCGCGCTCGCCGACCAGCGTGTCCCAGCCGTGCGGCAGGTCTGCCACGTCCTTGGCGAGCTGCGCGCGCTCGGCGGCCGCGACGACCCGGGCCGGATCCGAGGACGGAAGGCCGTAGCCGACGTTCTCCGCCAGCGTCATCGAGAACAGGAAGGAGTCTTGCGGCACCATCGCGATGCTCG
The DNA here is from genome assembly GCA_964403915.1 of uncultured Myxococcaceae bacterium. GTDB lineage: Bacteria > Myxococcota_A > UBA9160 > UBA9160 > UBA9160 > MYXO. The sequence continues at coordinate 8,779 of CAYOIG010000554.1, read as the reverse complement.
CCCGAAGCGTTGCGAGCGGAATCCGGTTGACGTCGATCCCATCGAGGAAGACACGGCCGTCGGGCACTTCGTACAGGCGCGGGATGAGCGATGCGAGCGTGCTCTTGCCCGAGCCCACGGGCCCGACGATGCCGAGCGTGGTGCCGGCGGGCACGCGCAGCGAGACGTCGCGCAGGGCCGGCGCACGCTCCGCGCCGGGATAGCAGAAGTCGAGATGACGAAACTCGATCTCGCCGCGGAGCCGTTCCACGGCGACGAGATCGGCCCGATCGGCGATGGAGGGCTCGACGCAGAGCACCTCGTCGAGGCGCTGCATCGAGGCCGCGCCCCGCTGCACCAGCGCCACGACCCAGCCCATCAGGAAGGTCGGGAAGGTGAGCTCGTAGACGTACATCGAGAAGGTGAAGAAGTCGGCGACGGTCATCTTGCCGCCGCTGACCTCGTGCCCTCCCACCAGCAGCACGATCCACATGGCTGCCGCCGGCAGCAGGCTCAGCACCGGAGCGAGACCGGCAAATACGCGCACCACATCGAGCTGGCGCCGGTAGAGATCACGGTTGACGGCCTCGAACCGCCCCTGGTTGGCGCTCTCCATGGCGTAGGCCTTCACCACGGCCATCCCGGAGATGGTCTCCTGTAGCTGGTTCGAGAGGGTGGCGAGTCCCTCCTGCAGGCGCAGGTTCGTTCGGTGCATCGCGCGGCCGAAGCTGCGCGCGATGAGCAGGAACGCCGGATACGGCAGCATCACGAGCAGGGCGAGTCGCACGTCGAGCGCCAGCATCGCGCCGAAGACGGCCAGATAGAGAACCGGCGTCTGCAGCAGGTTGAGGATGCCGGGGCCGAGCAGAAGACGGACGGAGCCGAGATCGTTGACGCAGCGGCTCATGAGGTCGCCCGTGCGCCAGCGGAGGTAGAACGACTGCGGCAGCCGTTGCAGGTGTGCAAAGAGATCGTTTCGCAGCTCGTACTCGACGTCGCGCGCGAGATTGAAGACGAGGGTCCGCGAGTAGTAGCGAAGGCCGCCGCGCAGCAGCGTGACCACGACGATCCACAGGCAGCGGCGCGCGACCTCGGCATCGGGGAGCTTCGACTCGGCCGCCGCCACGGCGTGGCCGATCAGGATCGGCACCGCCACGAAGGTGGCGACGTAGGCGAGGGTCGAGAGCGCCCAGACGCCGTAGGCGAGGCGGTGGTGGGCGAGATACGAGACGAGCCGCCGCAGACCCGGCCGCGAGCCCGGGGCCGCCGGCGCGGCGGCGGCGGTCACCGGTGGTACCAGGCAGCGACGCGCGAACGATCCACGCCGGCCCCCCAGGCCGCCGCGGCCAGCCAGTTGCGGAGCATCGTCCGCAGCACCCCCCCGGCCTCGTAGCGACGGGCGGACGTCACGACCGGCAGCGGGAGCAGCACCAGCCGCCCCGCCCGCCGGATCGCCCGCACCAGATCGAGATCCTCCAGGATCGGCACCTGGGGTACGCCGCCGATCGCCTCGAGCAGGCTCCGCCGCAGGAAGATCGCCTGATCGCCATAGGGGAGCCGCAGGAATGCTCCCCGCAACCGGGCGCCCCACTCTACGAGTCGCAGCGCCCGCGAGGCCCGGTCGAAGCGGAAGCGGAACGCGCCGCCGGCCACGCGCGGGTCGCCGAGGGCGCGCGTCACGGCCGCGTCATAGCCGGGAGGAAGGCGGGTATCGGCATGGAGGAAGAGCAGCAGGTCTCCCGCGGCCGCTCGCGCGCCGGCCTCGAGCTGCCGGGCGCGTCCGGGCGCCGAGACGAGCACCCGGGCGCCGAGCGCTCGTGCCCTCGCCACCGTGTCGTCGCGGCTGCCGCCGTCCACCACCACCAGCTCCACCCCCGGGGCAGACGCACTCGCGAGGGCCGCCTCGATGCGCCCGCCCTCGTCCAGCGCCGGAATCACGACGGAGAGGGCCACGGCCGAACCTTAGCAAGAGGCCGCGCCGGGAGTGGAGCGCCACCGGGCCGATTGACAAGCCATGCATCTCTCGTATTCGTCCCGCGTGACAGCCCAACGACCGCACCCCTCCGACGATGACCATGACGACGAAGCAGCCTCCTCTCCCAGCGCCCCGACCTACGCGCGCGCCGGCGTCGACCTCGATCACGACGAGGGCTTCATCGGCGAGATCAAGGAGATCGCGCGCGGGAGCTTCCGGCCCGAGGTGCTGTCTTCGATCGGCGGCTTCGCCGGCCTGTTCAAGACGCCCGACCGCTACCGGGATCCCGTGCTGGTCGCCGGCACCGACGGCGTCGGCACCAAGCTCAAGCTCGCGGCGCAGCTCCGCCGCTACGACACCATCGGCATCGACTGCGTGGCGATGGTCGTGAACGACCTGGTCGTGCAGGGCGCCGAGCCGATCGTCTTCCTCGACTACCTGGCGATGGGAGAGCTCGACCGAGAGATCGCGAAGGAGGCGCTGCGCGGCGTCACGGAGGGCTGCCGCCGCGCGGGCTGCGCGCTGCTCGGCGGCGAGACTGCGACCATGCCCGGCGTCTATCCGCCGGGCGAGATCGAGCTCGTGGGCTTCGGTGTGGGTGTCGTGGAGCGCGAGAAGGTGATCGACGGCTCGACCATCCGCGAGGGGGACGTGCTCCTCGGCCTCTCCTCGAACGGCATCCACAGCAACGGCTACTCGCTCGTCCGCCACGTCCTGGAGCAGAGCGAGAAGGCCGGGGCTCTCGATCTGCGCGCGGACGATCCGGTTCTCAACGGCTCTGCGGCGAGTGCGCTGCTCGCACCAACGCGCATCTACGTGAAGCCGATCCTCAACCTGCTGCGCGATTTCACGATCAACGGCATGGTGCACGTCACGGGAGGGGGATTCGACGGCAACGTGCCGCGCGTGCTCCCGAAGGGCGTGCGTGCCCGCCTCGATGCGGATGCCTGGCCCCGCCCGGCCATCTTCGGCTGGCTGCAGCAGCGCGGAGAGCTCGCGGAGTCCGAGATGCTGCGCGTGTTCAACTGCGGCATCGGGATGATCCTGATCGTCCCGCGGGAGCAGGCCGACGACATCACGCAGCGCCTGCAGGGCCTCGGTGAGCGCGCCTACGCCATCGGCGAGATCGAGCGCAAGGCCGCCGACGAGCCGCCGCTGCGCTACGTCACCTCGTCGCGGAGCAGGGGCTGATGCGAGGCATCGCGGAGGCCGGGCCTTCGGCGAGCCTGCGCGCCAGGCGCTGGGATGTGATCGTGCTCGGCGGCGCCCTGCCCGGCCTCGTGACCGCGGCGCGCCTGGGCCTGGATGGGCTGCGCGTCCTCGTGGTCGAGGAGGAGGTCGCGGCGGGCCTCCATCCCGGGCTGAGAGAGCCCTTCCTCATCACCGGGAGCGGTGCCGGGGGCGTTCTCGACGCCTGCCTGAAGGCGCTCACGGTGCCGCTGATCGAGCGTCGCAAGCTCGAGCCGGATCCCGTCGGCTTCCAGGTCGTGCTCCCCGACGTGCGCCTCGACGTGGGCGATGCCATCACCACGGCAGAGGAGATCGTGGCCTGGGGCCTCGCAAAGCCCGAGGTCGCGCGGGGCCTCGTCCGCGCGATTGCCGAGGCCGGCGTGGCCGAGCGCGCTGCCATGCTCGATGCCGCCGTGATCAAGGGGGCGGCACTCCGGACCGCGGCGCGCCCGCCCGGCATGCCCCGCGTCGCGCGGCACGGCCGCGGCCTTCCCACGGAGGTAGCGTCCCCGCCCGCCGAGCTGCGCCCATTGCTCGACGCGCAGATCCGTGCACTCTCGAATCTCGCCGATGCGACGCCGCCGCCCGAGGCGCGGGGCAGGCTGCTCGGCTCGGTGCTCGAGGGAGCTGCGAGCTTCCGCACTGCGGAAGGCTTCCTGCGCGGCTGCCTGCGGCGCCGCATCCAGAGCCTCTTCGGCGAGTTCCGCACACTGCCGGGGCGCTTCGACCTGCTGTCCATCGGCAGCCATCCGGGCCTCACGGCGCCTGGCATGAACGAGGTCTGGATCGGGCGCACGCTCGTGCTGAATGCGCCGCGCGGCTGCCTCTTCGCCGCGCTGCGCGATCTCGGCGGTGATCCGCCCGACTTTCTCGAGGCACCGCCTCCGACACGGAGACGTGTCGCCGTACACCTGCGCATCCGCCGCTCCGTGCTGCCCGAGGCCATGGCGTCTCGCGTCGTCGTGCTGCGCGATACGGCCCGGCCGGCCGAAGGCATGAACGTCGTCTCGCTGGCGCTCTTCCCGGCCGCGCAGGCCGGATCGGATCGCGTCGAGATGGTCGCTTCGGCCGTCGTCCCCGAGGCCGAAGCACGGGCGCGGCGCGCCGAGATCGAGCAGGAGCTGGTGCACCAGGTCGCCGGGCTGATGCCATTCTCCGAGGGCCATCTCGGCCGGGAGCCGGTGCCGGCCGTGACCTGGGACGATGACGCGGCGCTCTCGGATCCGAAGCTCGGCGAGGGATGGCCCGTGGAGGCCGAGATCCGCCTGTGCGCGAAGCCCGCGATCTATGCGCTGCCGCGAGAGACGCTGGCCGCGCTCGGCATGGAGGGCGACCTGCTGCTCGGCTGGCGCGCGGGCGACGTGATACGGAGCGAGCTGCCCTGACCGCCCGCGCTGGCTCGGTTGCCCGGCGGGGATGGCTACGGTAGAACCGGCGGCAGTGTCGGCCCCGCTCGCCCAGCCCGCGGTCCATGGGGCGCGCGCTCCGGCGCGCGCCATCCTGCTGCGTCTCGTCCGCTATGCGCGTCCCTACGCAGGGGTGGTCGCGGTCGCTCTCACCTGCGCGGTCGCCTATTCGGCCGCCTACAACTCGTTCTCCTACCTCGCGAAACCCTTCATGGACGAGGTTCTGGTACCCGCGCAGGCCGTTCGGACCACGGCGAGCACCCGGAGCTGGATCCCCTCCTGGGTTCCCGGGCTGGGCTCTCGCAGCGCGGGGCCGGCCGAAGCCGGCGGCGCGGTCGCGCCCGATCCCGCCGAGGAGGCTGCGCGCCGCGCGGCCTTCTCCGAGAAGATGCGCGGAAGCCTGCTGGAGATCCTGCTCGTCGGATTCGCCGCCATCGTCATGGTTCCGATCACGCTCTTCGGCAAGAACTATCTGATCGAGTGGACCCTCGGACGCGTTCTCGTCGACATCCAGCAAGACGTCTGCCGCAAGCTGCTCGCACTTCCGCTCCGCTTCCACCACGGGACGACGCGCGGCGACACGCTCTCGCGCATCCTCAACGACGTCGGCAGGGCGCACAGTGCCCTCGACATGCTGTTCGCCGACCTGCTGCCCGGCACGCTCGCGCTCCTGGTCGGGGTGGTGCTCCTGCTCTCGATTTCCTGGCAACTCACGCTCGTCGCGCTGCTGATTGCCCCGCCCCTCCTCGGCGTCCTCGCGTTCTTCGGTCGGCGAATCCGGAAGTCCGGCCGCCGCCGCCAGCAGCGCATCGGCGACGTCACGCAGCGGTTGATGGAAATCCTCGCGGGGATCAAGGTGATCAAGGCCTTCCACGCCGAGCGGGCGGAAGAGCAGTCGTTCCTCCGAACGAATCTCAAGCTCTTCAAGAGCAGCATGAAGGTCAACAAGAACCGTGTGCTCTCCAAATCCCTCACCGAGAGCCTGTCCTTCGGTGCTGCCCTGCTGCTGATCCTGGTCGTCTACTGGAGCGTCCGCGAGCAGGCCTGGTCGCTCACGATCGGCGAGCTCTTCTTCTTCGTCGCAGTCAGCATGACGACCTACGCCTCGTGCAAGGATCTCGTGAAGGCCTGGACGTCGTTGATGGAGGCTCTGCCGGCGGCCGAGCGCTTCAACGAGCTGCTCGACGCTCCCGGAGAGGCGCCCGACCCGGCGGACGCGATCCGCATTGCCGGCGTCGAGCAGGGCATCGTCTTCGACAAGGTCTGCTTCTCGTACGGGCGGGAGCCGGTGCTCTCGGACGTCTGTCTCGAAGTGCGCGCCGGCGAGATGGTCGCCATCGTGGGTCGCACGGGAGCGGGAAAGACGACGCTCGCAGACCTGCTGCTGCGCTTCTACGACCCCGACTCCGGCTCCATCTCGATCGACGGCGTCGACTTGCGGCACATCGCACGCTCGTCGCTCCTCGAGCACGTGGCGGTGGTGACGCAGGATCCCTTCCTCTTCGCCGGCAGCATCCGCGACAACATCCGCTATGGCCGCCCGGGAGCCACGGAAGACGAGGTGCTGGCCGCTGCCCGCGCCGCCCACGTGGACGAGTTCGTCGGCCAGCTTCCGGACGGCTACGAGACAGAGGTCGGCGAGGAGGGCGTCATGCTCTCCGGAGGGCAGCGCCAGCGCGTGACGATCGCGCGCGCCATCCTCAAGAATCCCGCGATCCTGATCTTCGACGAGGCCACGAGCTCCCTCGACGCGCGCAGCGAACGTCTGGTGCAGGACGCCATCGAGGCCCTGCTCGGGGGCCGCACGGTCTTCGTGATCGCCCACCGCCTCTCGACGCTGCGGAACGTCGACCGCATCGTATTGCTGGAGAACGGCAGCATCTCCCGCGTCGGCACGCACGACGAGCTGATGGCGGAGGACAATCTCTACCGGCAGCTCATCGCGCTCCAGAGCTCGGCCTAGGTCCGCGACCTCGTGTGCGGAATCGCCGGCATCGTCGGCCCGTTCGCCACACGCGAGCGCTGCCTCGCGATGACGGAGCGGCTGCGCCATCGCGGCCCGGACGACGGCGGCTGGTTCGAGGGCCCTGGCATCCAGCTCGGACACCGGCGGCTCTCGATCATCGATCTCTCGAGCGCCGGCCATCAGCCCATGACGCTCGGCGATCTGACGCTCGTGTACAACGGCGAGATCTACAACTACCGCGAGCTGCGGGCCGGCCTCGAGGGCCCCTTTTTCTCCGAGAGCGACAGCGAGGTGCTGCTCCGGCTCTGGGCACGCGAGGGGGCGCGCTGCCTCGAACGGCTCCACGGCATGTTCGCCTTCGGCCTCTGGGACGCGGCGCGGCAGACGCTCTTCGCTGCGCGCGACCGGCTCGGCATCAAGCCCTTCTACTACGCGGACGTCCCCGGCGGCCTCGCCTTCGCCTCGGAGCCGAAGGCGCTGCTCGCGCTCGGGCCGCGATCGCCGGATCCGACCGCGATCGTGGACTTCCTCAGCTACAAGATGGTGCCGTCTCCCAAGACGCTCTGGCAGGGAATCGAGTGCCTTCCGCCGGCCCACGTTCTCAGCTTCGATGGCGCCACGAAGCTCGAGCGATTCTGGCATCCGCAATCGAGCGAGTTGCAGCGCGACGCGGGCGCAGCGCTGGAGGAGTTCTCCGCGCGGCTTCGCGACGCCGTCACCTCGCATACCGTCGCCGACACGCCCGTGGGCGTCTTTCTCAGCGGGGGCATCGACTCGACTGCGATCGTGGCGCACATGGACGCCCCGCAGACTTTCACGGTCGGCTTCGACACCGCCGGCCGCGAAGACGCTCACTTCGCCCGGCTCGTGGCCGACCACTTCGGCACGCGGCATCACGAGGAGACGGTCGCTGCGCCCGACCTCGAGACGGCGCTCGAGAGCGTGCCCGCGATGTATGACGGGCCTTTCGGCGACAGCTCGGCGTGGGCCACCTATGTCGTCGCGCAGGCGACTCGCCGCCACGTCAAGGTGGCGCTCTCGGGAGAGGGAGGAGACGAGCTATTGTCGGGCTACGGCCGTTACGGCCGCTTTCTCTCGGCCCGCCCCTCCCGCTGGGCGCGGCTCCTCTCCCGCGCACTTCCGCCCTTCTCTTCGTCCGCGCGCTCGCTCCACCGTCGTGGCGCTGCGGGACTCGATCTCTACGAGTCGCTGCTCTCCGTCTTTCCGCTACCCCAGAAGCGCGCGCTGCTCGCGCCGGGCCTCGTGCCCCACGACTACGATCACCTGTGGGCGCTGCGGCGCTTCTGGCGCGAGGACCTGACGCCGATCAAGCGTCTGCAGTGGGTCGATCTGCACGTCTACCTGCCCGACGATCTGCTGGTGAAGGCCGATCGCGCCAGCATGGCCGTCTCGCTCGAGCTGCGACCGCCCCTGCTCGATCACCGGCTCGTCGAGCTCGCGCTCTCCTTCGACGCGAGCCTGCTGCGACGTGACGGCGCGGACAAATGGATCCTGCGCCGCAGCCTCGCCGGGCGCGTGCCGGAGAGCGTTCTCACGCGCTCGAAGCAGGGCTTCAGCATGCCGGTGCGCCGCTGGGTGCATGCGCTGCCCGGGGCGGCCGAGGATGCACAGCGGCGTCTGGTCCGTGCCGGGATTCTGCGCCGGGCATCGGGGCGTCGCCTCGGTGGCGAGCAGCTCTGGTCGCTCCTCGTCCTCGACCGCTGGAGCCGTCGTGCCGGAATCGTTTGAGCTCTGGCTGCTGCACCCGTTCAAGCTGCCCTCCGAGCACGCGCATGGGATCCAGATCCTGCGCACTTGCGACGCTCTCGTCGCGGCCGGGACGCCCGTTCGCCTGCTGGTGAAGCGCAATCCCGAGCGACCCGTCGCCAGCGTGGCCGAGGCGTTGGCACGCTACGGAATCGCGCCGCGACCCGGGCTGCGAATCGAGTGGCTTCCGTTCCGTCACAAGGGTGTGTCGGGTCTGTGGCTGCGGCTGCGCGTGCGAACGGCTCCCGGCGCGCCCGTCTTCTACGTGCGGCACCTGCGCCTCGCGCCGCTGGCCGCACGGCGTGGCCCGGTGATCGTGGAGCTCCACGCGCTCGAGCCGGACACGGCGCGCGCGGTGGCCGTCGCCGACGCTGTCGTCACGCTCACCCACGGACTGGCCGCCGAGGTGCGCGCGCGCTTCGCACCCACCTGTCCGGTGGAGGTCATCCCCGATGC